>JAQTOJ010000103.1 GCA_028713395.1 Dehalococcoidales bacterium
ATGAAATATGATTTTGGCAGCCCGGCCGGAAGAAACGATCGGAACGATTTTGGTTTTTACTTTACGGGTGGCGGTCGGGATCAACATTTCGGGGATTTTCAGTGGCAGTCCGGCGCCCATAAAGACGATATCGATTTCTTCCTCGGCGACAATCCGCAGCAGTTCGTAATGATCGGTTAGGGCGACCATCAGATTCACCCCGATAATTCCTTTGGTGAGGCTCCGTGCGCGGCGGATTTCCTGACGTAGCGCGGTTTCGTTGGCGCTTTGCACGTTCTTGTGAAAATCCGGTATCAGCATGCCGATGCCCGTAGTGGAGATAACGCCGATGCCTCCCTCGTTGGCCACCGCCGCCGCCAAACCGGAAAGGGAGATGCCAACTCCCATGCCGCCCTGAATGATGGGCACTTTCGCTACGTGTTCGCCGATGCGTAAAACCGGCATGATTGGTCCCAAACCCATGAGCCTTTTTTCCTTCGATACACCCCGATAGTTGGATTATCTTTTGGCATCATTGCCGGTAAAAGCGTATCACTAATAAATGTCTATATATATTTTAACATTAAAACAAGGTATACCAAAAATAAATAGTATTTTGGTCTGGTTTTCTATGTACGTCAGAGATAAAAAACCGTTTTCGGTTGCGTGAATCCTAGACGCGTTTTCGTTTCCATCGGCCGCCGCGGAAATAGATTACATAAGTAATGGCGCGCATCGCCAGCGTAATGGCCATTGCCCAGCGGATCCCATATACCCCTATGTTGCCGATTTTCGGCATGAAATATGCTAAAGGCAACTGGAAGACCCACATCGTGGTGAAACTGGCGATCAGGGGAATGGTGGTATCCCCTACCCCGTTCAGGACATTGGTGAAGACGGCGGCGGGACCCATCACTAAAAAGCCCACGGCCGAGATCCTGAGAAAGTTGGCGCCGATTTTCACCAGCGTGGGATCATTGTTAAACAGATGGACCACTTGCTCCGGCCAGGCTAACAATATACAAATGGCCACCGCCATAATGATCATGGATAAGCCGCCCGCCAGCCAGCCGGTTTTTTCCGCCCGTTCCGGCTTTTTCGCGCCCAGATTTTGTCCCGCCAGCACTCCGGCTGCGGTGCCCAGACCGGAAGCCCCGATATCCATGAAATTTTCGACTCTCTGGGATAAACCGTAAGCGGCGATGGCATCTGTCCCGAATGGCGAGATGAATTTCAGCATGAATACTCCCACAAAACTGCGCAACATGCTGTTGATGGAAGCCGGAATACCGATCTTCAACTGCCGCCAGATATTATTCATATCGATGCGAAAACCTGCCATCGTCACTTTCAGGTGACTGCGCCCGCCGAAGAGGATCAGCATGCCCACCAGGCCGCCGATACCCTGAGAAACGATATCCATGGTCGCGGCCCCGTTTACGCCCAACTGCGGGAAGATCCACCAGCCGAAGACCAAGAAAGGACAGAGCAGCATATGCAAACCGCGGAAGAACAAGCCGATTCTCATGGCGGTCATGGTATCGCCGGAAGATTGCATCGTTGTTTCGGAAATCATGCGCATGGTCATCGTCACCATACCGACAAACTGAATGCGGTTGTAACCGATGGCCAATGCCAGCACTTCAGGTTGCGCCCCAAAGAGGTTTAATATCTGATGAGAAAGAAACAACCCGATTGCGGCCATGAAAATGGAAAACACGATGCCGATAACGAAAGCCTGTTGAAAGGCGTGGATGGCGGACTTGTGGTCGCCGGCGCCCACATAACGCGCTACCATGGCGCGTAAGCTGGTGAACAACCCCATCATCAGGGCGTTGACCACCATTATGACCATGCCGGAAAGACTGACGGCTGCCAAGGCATCCGGCCCGAGTTTCCCCACCCAGATCATATCGATTGTTGGCCCCAGCATGGTCAGACTGCTGCTGATGACCACCGGCCAGGAAAGCGTCATCAGGTTATGGAATATACTGCCTTCTGTCCAATCGCGGGCTTTTAATAAGGGGGTGTTTTTATCTGGTGATTTAAATATAGAAATCGTCTTGTCCTTTCAGGGGAGAAACGATTGAAATGACTTATTTTGTGCCAACAGATGTATTCTACCACTGTGAATAGTGGTAAACAAATATTACACCTATCCGCCTGATTGTAACCAATATCATATTTCCGGCATATCGGGGTTTTATATGATAAAGCAAAGATTCGGGAGGATATATATGTACAGTAAGATCATTGTGCCATTGGATGGTTCCAAATTAGCTGAACAGGTTTTGCCTCATTTACAGCAGATCGCCAAAGGCTGCGGCGTGACCGAAGTGCTGTTGGTGACCGTGACTGAAAAGATCAAAGGCGGCGCCAATATCAAAGAGCACGATATGGATTTATCCAACGCTCACGATGCGCCGAATATTGTGGTGGCGGATCGGTATTACTCTGGCGGGGCGCTTAGTATAAAAACAACCAATATGGTCAAGGTTCATATGGGTAAAATGGCGAAGACCGGTTATGATTACCTGGTAAAAATAGCCGATAACCTACAGAAACAGGATATTCCATCCAGTGTGGTCGTGCTCATCGGTGATGTGGCGGAGGAGATCGTCCATTTTGCCAAAAGGGAAAATGCGGATCTGATCATCATGGCCAGCAAAGGCAAAGCCCGCGTGCGGAAGGGCGATGTTGCCGGCGCCGCCGATAAGGTTTTCAAGCTGGTGGAAAATATGCCGCTACTACTGGTGAAGCCGCCTTATGGATTCATAGAAACCAAGCCGGTAAGAAAGGGAAAACCCAACTAAATATTCGTACTATAAAAAGCCTCTGTAAAAACCAGGGGCTTTTTATTTGCCGTAATCGACCGAAGGAAAGAGCCTGGCATCGGTATGCGGCAGAAACAGCGCAGCGATGAACTCGTTCATGAACGGGGGATAGTTGGAAAGCTCGATATTGGTCATACGCCGGGCAATGATCCGTGATTTTTCCAGTGCTCCGGTAGAGAGTAAAATCATACGCGCGCCGGTCAGGGAACTATTGCCAATGAACTGGATTTTAGAGGCCGCGATATCCGGCAGCAACCCTATGGCAATGGCCTTGGGGATATTCAACGAACTGCCAAAACCCCCGGCGACATAGACTGTCTCTAATTGGTCGAACCGCCAACCCACATAATCGGTCAGGGACTTGATGGCGGCGAACACCGCGCCTTTGGATTTGATCAGGTTGGCAATTTCGGACTCGGAGATGGTGATATCCTCACCGGCTTCAGTTTCCGCGGCATATGCCAGGATATAACGCGGGTCGCCAGCTTCGGGTATTAATCGTGGGTCCTTGCGCGCCAGGTTAAATTTGCCGTCCTGCTCTATAATTTTGTTCTTCACCAGTTCGTAGATCGCATCGATCAAACCGGAACCGCAAATACCGCGGGCTTTGGTCTTGCCGATGGTTTCAAAACTGACTCCGCCCTCACTGATCACGATTTTTTCAATGGCTCCCTGAGATGCCCGCATGCCGTGTTTCGCCCCGGCGCCTTCAAACGCCGGCCCGGCGGAAGCGGAGCAGCAGACCAGCCATTCACTGTTCCCGATGACGATTTCACCGTTGGTGCCGATATCGATAAGGCAGCGGACTTCCGGCTGCTCGGACATACCGCAGGCCAGCACCCCGGCCACAATATCTCCACCTACGTAGCTGGCGACGCTGGGTACTGTTTCCAGCACACCGTGACGGTTGATTTTAATGGCTAGATCATGGGCGGCTACCTGCGGATAAACGGTGGCCGTCGGGACATAAGGTTCCAGCCGGATCGAGCAGGGCTTTAAGTTCAGTAAAAAGTGCGCCATGGTCGTATTACCGGCGGCGACAATGGCGTGAATATCGGTCCTCTTAACCTTGTTTTCCTTGACCAATGTGTCCAGCAGGGTATTGATGTTGGTGATGACCGCTTTATGCACCTGTTCGGAGGAGCCCCGGGAACAGGCAAAGACCATGCGTGATATCACATCTTCGCCGTAACGCGCCTGCATGTTGTGGCTGCCTTCGGTATCGATAATCTCCCCGGTCGCCATGTTGACCAACTGTACCACCACCGTCGTCGTGCCGACATCGATGGCCAGACCGTAATCGCGGGCCGAGGTATCGCCTCCGTCAATTTGCAGAATACGACCGGAACTATTGTGCGCGGCGATCGTGACTGTCACCTGCCATTGATGATCACGCAGTTTTTCCGCCAGTTTCTGCAAACAGCTCAATGATATTTCCATATGTTCGAATTTCAGGTGATTTGAGAGTTCCCGCACCACCCGGTCGATATCCGAAATATTATCTTGCATGGTCGGTTCCGGTAGTTTGAGAAATATCTTACGCACTAAAGGCGCGATCGCGGCGGATTTGACGCCGTTGACCAGCGCTACTTTTTCCGGTTGACCGTAAGCCACCCCGCTGCCTTCCATAAGAATTTTATCCTTCGTGGTACGGGATTTTTCCGGGATCATGATCACCAGGTTATCCTCTACCTGAGTCTGGCAGGCCAGCACATAACCCTTTTTTAACTCTTCGGCGGAAAAGAAACCCATGCTGTATTTATCTGGCCGGGCGTTGCCTTCGAGTATTTGCACGCGGCATTCACCGCACAAACCCTCGCCGCCGCACAGGTTATTGATAAAGACACCGGCTTTTTCCGCCGCTTGCAGAATTGTGGTGTCTTCTTCAACCCCGACTTCACGATTATCCGGCAGAAATTTGATCTTGAACTTGTTCATTTTACTTCCGTTAAGGTTATGCTGTACCGGGTGAGAACATGCTTGTGCGTTCATACAAAGTTTATGATGTATTTTAACAATAAGCAAGTGTATGGTACAATTTTAGCACTCCGATAGTAAAATAGTGAACCAAGGAGGAAACATGAATTGGCTTGATATTGTCATTTTGGCTTACCTGGTCGTTTCTGTCATTACCGGCATTGCGCAAGGTCTGATAAAGTCTGTCCTGTCGCTGGTCGGTATCATCGTCGGTCTGATATTGGCCGCCAATTATTATCATCAACTCGCGAACGTATTCGGATTTATCTCCAATAAAGACATCGCGGAAATTGTGGCGTTCATTTTGATTATGGGCGCGGTGCTTGCGCTGGCGGCGCTGCTGGCGCTGGTGTTGAAAACTATTATCAATTCTATATTACTGGGCTGGGTAGACCGCATCGGCGGTGGTGTTTTCGGTTTGCTCATGGGTGTGCTCACGGTGAGCGGTATCCTGGCCGTTATTGTAAAATTGACCGGCTCGAATCTGATTTCAGAATCCGCCATCGCCGGATTTCTGCTGGATAAATTCCCCATCGTCCTGAGTTTCTTACCCAGTGAGTTCAAGACCATCAGGGACTTTTTTCAATAATACCGGATTGCCATCCTTGTTGCGTGATTGACTGTTAACTGTGAGCCATTAACCACCATTATTGGAAAAAACTATACCGGGGAGAGCAATTATGACAACCCGTGATGAACTGGAAATCAAGGAAGTGACCGGGAGGAAGGGAATTGTCGAGAGCGGTAAGCTGATTCGCCTGGCTTTTGCCACGGTTGCCCGGGAATTTGGTTTGACTCGCCGAAACTGCGCGGCGCATCCGGCATTTATCAGCCTGAAAAGTCTGGAAGAAGGGCAAGAAAAGGGGATAAAATATTTCGGCGGTTACCTGGATGGCGAAGAAGTTGGGTTTGTGGCTATTGAAAAAAGCCCGGAAAAAGGCTTGTATTACATGGAGAAATTGGCTGTTCATCCTTACTTAAGGCACCGTGGTTACGGAAAGCAGCTCGTAGCATTTGCCATCGACTATGTGCAAAAGCAAGGCGGCAAAAAAATCAGCATCGGGATAATTGATGATCATACCGTGCTGAAAAAATGGTATAAAACTCTCGGTTTTAGAGAAACCGGGACTAATCGGTTTCCGCATTTGCCGTTTACCGTCGGTTATATGGAAATGAACATAAAATAGGGCAATAGCTGATAAAGAGGGAGTAAATAAACTCTCTCTTTCATATTTACAGGGGTATGCCCGGCACGTTCATGCGCAGGCGGTAAATGCTGCTGCGCGCCGTCAGGTAAAGGCTACGCCAATCCGCGTCACCCCAGGCCATGTTGGCGGGCAGTTCCGGTGTGCGTACTACCGCCAGGCATTTCCCCGTAGGATCGATGACCCAGAATCCCCCGGGGCCGGTGCAATAGACCATGCCCCGCGTATCTACTTTCATGCCGTCCGGCGCGCCGGGTTCCGGCAGCGCCATGTCGATTAACACCCTGCCGTTAACAATATCGCCATTCGGCTTCACATCGAAGGCGCGGATGTGACGGCGCACGGTATCGTTGACATAAAGTATTTTTTCATCTGGTGAGAAAGCCAACCCGTTAGGCCGGTCGAAATCATCTGCTAACAGATGCACTTCACCGTCCGGCGCAATTCGGTAAACTCCGTTAAAGGGTATTTCTTTCCACCCGGTGCCGTTATTGGGCAGGCCGTAGGGCGGATCGGTGAAATAAATACTGCCATCGGAACGTATCACAATGTCGTTGGGACTGTTCAGCCGTCTCCCCTCATAGGCGTCTGCCAGCACCTTGATACTGCCATCGATTTCAGTCAGCGTGACGCGGCGACCGGTATGCTCGCAGGTAACCAGGCGCTGGCTGTTGTCCAGTGTGTTGCCGTTGGCATTACCGCTGGGGTAACGGAAGGTCGTTACTTCCGGTCCTTCCCGTAACAAACGGAGTTTCACAAGCCGGTTTTGGGGAATATCGCTGAACAACAGATAATTGCCGCGCCAGACCGGACCTTCTGTAAAAGCGAATCCGGTGGCTACCTGTTCGATCGCGGCATCTGGCGGTAAAACCTGAAGTGCTGTTTTATCGCGGAGTTCTACATTTAGTTTCATTATGGCCATGTTTGCTCCTCAAAATGAATTCAGGTTTAGTTCCAGAAGTC
>JAQTOJ010000104.1 GCA_028713395.1 Dehalococcoidales bacterium
AATTTTCCGGCTGCATAACCGGTAAATTTAGATTCAAGGCGACTTTTTTTACCGGCGAGACGGAGAAAGCTTGCCCCCGGCCGGAAGGTTTATCCGGCTGAGTATAGACCGCCACCACTTCATATTGACCGCTAATCAAGCTGATCAATGCTGGAACGGCAAATTCCGGTGTGCCCATAAAAACTACACGCATTTTCCTGACCTCAAACAAAGGCATTTTAACATCTATGGGTAAACACAACAACCAACCTGTGTTTAGCAGTCTTTAACGGCGCGATAATAGAGAAGAGGGTTAGAAAAATTATCCCGTTATGTCAGAATTTCCAGAAAATATAAACATTTTGGGTTGATAATTTCCGCTCCATTCTATAAGCGAGAAACAGCGCGCTACAGAAAGCCTGACAGACCTTGCGAGAGGGGAAAAACTAGTTACAGGTTAATAAAAACCCCCAGAAGTTCCTAAGAAAACCCTTGCGTTCTCCAACCGCTAGGTATTATTCTAGATAACGTTGTCCGGTTAGGGCAGAGCCCACCAAAGTGAATTTTTACAGCCACGGATTTTATAAGGGGTCTCTTTGTGTCTTTTTATACCTCCGTGTCTATTATTTAGGTCGTTAAAATGAATAACAGGCCAGCCCAGGAACTCTGGGAAACTGCCTTAGGCGAACTTCAGGTAGAAGTAAATAAAGCCAATTTTTACACCTGGTTTCAAAAAACCAGAGGGGTTTCTTTTGCGGACGGCATATTTACCATCGGCGTACCCAATACTTTCGTAGCCGAGTACCTGGAAAAAAACCAATATTCGCTGATCGAAAAAGTCTTGACCGGCGTGCTGCACGCCGATGTACGGCTGGCGTTTAGTATCGATAACGGTGTACCCAAACTACTGGCCGACCGGCCCGATATGCCGCTCTTTAACCCTAAATACACATTCGGCACGTTCGTGACCGCCAATTCCAACAACCTGGCTTTTGCCGCGGCCAACCAGGTGGCGGAAAATCCCGGCCAGAACTTCAATCCGCTGTATATCCACGGCGGTTCCGGCTTAGGCAAAACGCATCTCCTGCACGCTATCGGTAACGAAGCGGCGGGGAAGCACTTGAACGCCCTTTGTGTTAGCGCCGAGCAATACACCAACGAGCTGGTCTCATCCATCCGCGCCCGGACTACCGAGGAGTTCCGCAACAAATACCGCAGCGTCGATATCCTGCTCCTGGACGACATCCAATTCTTCGGCGGCAAAGAACAGACCGAAGAGAATTTCTTCCATACCTTCAATGAACTGCACAGCAACGGCAGCCAGATCGTGGTCACCAGCGACCGCCCGCCCAAGGAAATACCGCAGATCAAAGACAAGTTGCTTTCCCGTCTGGAAGGCGGATTGGTAGCCGATTTACAGCCGCCGGATTTCGATACGCGTGTTTCCATCCTCCAGGCTAAAGCCAAGCGTGAGGGCGTGGAAATCGGCGAAGACGTGTTGGAGTATATCGCACTGCAGATCAAAGAAAATATCCGGGCGCTGGAAGGGTCATTGAACCGTGTCGTCGCCTATTCCAAGTTATTAAGAACGATGATCACACCGGATATGGCTGCCCGCGCCATTGATAGTATCGCCAGTAAAGCCCCGCAGTTGGCGCCGGTGACACCAGGTTTGATTATCGAAACCGTAGCCGGTGCCTTCCAGATGAATATTTCCGATATCAAAGGCCGCCGCCGCGATAACAACACTGTGATTGCCCGGCAGGTCTGCATGTACCTTATCCGGCAGGAAACCGATAGTTCGTTAACTGACATCGGTCGAGAATTGGGCGGACGCAGCCCGGCAACCATCAGTTATGCTTATGAAAAAATGTCCGGCGCTATCAACAACGACCCGCTGTTGCGCCGCCAGGTTTTCAACATCCAGCAAAAATTGCACACAACTAAAGCCGGTTAAATTCCCTCTTTCTGTGATTTTTCTTACCAGCCGTGTTTCTTTTTCAATAACTACCGACAGTTTTTGATAACTCGGTTTTCCCCGTCAGTCTCATCCAATCTCGGGAATGAAACGGGTTATTTACGCCAAATATCTATTCACACGTGTAAGTGATAATATTATTACTAGGTACTTACCCTTAACCACAAGTAAATAAGAATATATAAGACGATAAACGGAATAGCTTGAAATGTTCGATATCTTAAATATAAAAGTAGTGGCCGGTAAAGGCGGAGACGGGGCGATCGCTTTTCGTCGGGAAAAGTATGTTCCATATGGGGGGCCGGATGGTGGGGATGGAGGTCTGGGTGGCAACGTGATACTGGAAGCGGATGAAGCGGTCAACAACTTTAAGAGTTTCCCAAATTATTCTATATATAAAGCCATGAACGGCAGCAATGGTCTCGGCAAAAAAATGTATGGGAAAAATGGCGAGCACTACACATTGAAATTACCGGTCGGGACCATGGTCTATGAAGTCATGGAAGACGGTGAAAAAATCTTCCTGGCAGACCTGGAAAAACCGGGCGATAGTTTTACTGTAGCGGTGGGGGGAAAAGGTGGTTGGGGCAACTTGCATTATGCCACTCCAACCAACCAAACCCCGCGTTTAGCCCAAAAGGGCGAGGATGGAGAAGCCAAGAACCTGTGGCTGGAAGTGCGCACGATTGCCGATATCGGGATCATCGGTTACCCGAATGTAGGGAAATCCTCCTTATTAGCGGAGGCATCCGCCGCCAAACCTCAAATTGCCGATTATCCTTTCACCACCAAAGAACCGCAGCTCGGAGTGGTGGATTTCGGTAAAGATACTATGGCGTTAGCGGAAATTCCCGGTCTCATCGAAGGCGCCAGTCAGGGCAAAGGATTGGGCTACGACTTCCTGCGGCATAGTACCCGCACCCATGTATTCATCCATCTGGTGGACGGCAGCTCGGCTTCACCCGCGGAAGATATGGTCAAGGTGAATAACGAATTAGCCTTGTACGACCCGATATTAGCTCATAAACCGCAAATACTGGTTGTGAATAAGATAGACAAGCCCGAGGTAAGAGAAAAACAGACTCAGATTGCTGCAGATTTCGAAAGTATCGGGGTAAAACCGATGTTTATCTCCGCGGCAACCGGCGAAGGTGTGAAAGAACTGATGCGCACCGCCCATGATTTACTGAAAAAATATATCCCACCGGAAGATACTGAAACGGTGAAAGTTTTCCATCCCCAACCCAAAAAGCAGGTAAACAACGTAACCAAAGAAAAGGGCGTTTATGTTATCATAAACCCGGATCTGGAACGTATCGTCCGCCGTATCGATATGACGGATGATAATGTCCTCTGGCAACTGCGCGCTTTTATCAACCGCAAGGGCATTGGTAAAATGCTGGAAAAAGCCGGCATTCAGGGAGAGGATAAGGTACGCTGTGGTAACATCGAATGGACATGGTAAACCTACGCGTCTGGGCATACTGGGCGGCACCTTCGACCCCGTTCATAATGGGCACTTGGCATTAGCCGAATACGCGTTTGCCAAACTGAGGTTAACCCAGGTAATCTTCATCCCTACCGGGCAACCCTGGATGAAATCCGGCCGTGATATTACACCCGCTTCAGACCGTATTGGGATGTTGCATCTCGCCATTGATGTTAATCCCAACTTTCATATTTCCGGAATAGAGATATTACGCAAAGGTCCCACCTATACCATAGATACCCTCACTGAATTAAGCCGGCAAACCCCCGAAAGCACAGAACTATATTTTATTATCAGTTGGAATACACTGGAGGAATTTCCCCGTTGGAAAGACCCGAAAAAGATAATCAAATTGTGCCGGCTGGTGGTGGCGCCCCGACCCGGTTACCAGAAACCCGACCTCGCAGCGCTGGAGGCAAAAATAAAGGGGATAACGGAAAAAATAGTCCTGCTGGATAAACCGGCGATAAACATCAGCGCTACGGAGATCAGGGAGCGGGTGAAGAAAGGGTTACCTGTTAGTGAAATGGTACCGGCGGCGGTGGCGGAATATATACGGGAAAAACGGTTGTATTTGTAATAGCGTACCCCTCGCTAGATTCCTCGCCTGCCAAAGGCGGACTCCAGAATAACAGAGAAAGTTTTACCCGGTAATGTAATTCCGGTGCTCGCGGTAATGGGCCGCCCCGTCAAAAGAAACCATCTGCAAGTTACCATGTTCCCAGAAACTTGCCGGCATGCCACGGATTAAGTCTACCCTTTTAGTAATTTCTCTCTCCGCCCAGGCGCGTGCTTCCGGTAGGGTCAGATAACGGTCTTCTTGCTGCCAGCGCCGGTTAATCTCTTCAATCTGGTTTTCGTGCACGGCTATTGGTTTGTTGCCCATCCGTACTTTTTCCAGGTTGTCATTGGAGAATTGCAGCCAGTGGGCTATATGAGCGTAAACATCGCGGCTGTTCCAGGCATTAGGTCCGTTACCGTGAACTGTCCCCCGCGGGCGGGCATCAAGGACTTTACACAGGGATTCCCATTCGTTGCGGTCGTTGGCTAACAAAGCAAGGATATCAACAGTGCCCATCTATCAAGCCCCCGGCTGAAACTAAATTGCCCTACCCTGATACTTCTCCCCGTTGAAATCGGGATTCCGGAATGACATACAATTAGCCCGCTAGACGTCTAGATTTTTCACGTACTTGGCGTTGGCCTGAATGAAGGCCTTGCGCGGCGGTACTTCATCGCCCATCAACATCTGGAAGACCTGGTCGGCTTTAGCGGCGTCTTCGATATTCACTTCCAGCAAAGTCCGGGTGTTGGGGTTCATGGTGGTTTCCCACAATTGTTCGCTGTTCATTTCTCCCAGACCCTTGTAACGCTGCAGGTCGACGCGGCCTTTAATTTCAGACATCACCTGGTCTTTCTCGGCGTCGGAGAAAATCCAGCGTTCTTCTTTACTGGTTTTAGCGCGGTACAATGGCGGCTGGGCAATATAAAGATTTTTATTGGAAATCAATTTGGGCATATGCCGGAAGAAGAAGGTCAACAACAGGGTGCGGATATGCGCACCGTCCACGTCCGCATCGGCCATTAAAATGACCTTGTGGTAACGCAGTTTGGTGGAATCGAAATCATCATCCAAACCCGCGCCCAGCGCCGTAATGATGGCACGGATACCAGCCACCCCCAGCATGCGTTCGGGGGAAGCCTTTTCCACGTTTAGAATCTTACCACGCAGCGGCAGGATGGCCTGGAAACGGCGCTCCCTGCCCTGTTTGGCAGAGCCGCCGGCGGATTCACCTTCCACCAGGTAGAGCTCGCAGAGCGTAGGGTCTTTTTCCGAACAATCGGCTAACTGTCCGGGTAAAGTGCCGCCATCCAGACTGTTCTTGCGCACCACCAGTTCGCGCGCTTTGCGGGCAGCTTCCCGCGCCCGGGCGGAAAGAACGCATTTATCGATAATGGCTTTGGCGTCATCCGGGTGTTCTTCCAGATAAAGCATCAACCCTTCGCTGACCACGCTATCCACGGCGCCTTTCGCTTCGGCGTTACCCAGCTTGCTCTTGGTCTGGCCTTCAAACTGAGGCTCGGCGATTTTGATGCTGACCACCGCGGTCAAACCTTCACGCACGTCATCGCCGGTCAGGTTCAGGTCGTCGTCTTTGAGCAGTTTGGCCTTGCGTGAATAGTCGTTGAAAACACGGGTCAAGGCCGTACGGAAGCCGGTTAAGTGGGTGCCGCCGTCAATGGTGTTCACGCAGTTGGCAAAGCTAAAAATAGATTCGGTGAAATTTTCATTGTATTGTAAAGAGGCTTCTACGTAAATATTGCTGGGGCCGGCTTTGGAGATGAAAATAGGCTGTTTGTGAATGACGCCGCGGCCGTGGTTTAGTTGCCGCACGAAGCTGTTAATACCACCCTCGAAGTAAAAAGTAAATTCGCGGTCATTTTTCGCATCGCGGAAGTACATCTCCAGTCCTTTATTCAGGTAGGCGATTTCCCGCATGCGTTCCGCTAGAACATTGAAATCGTATTCGGTTTCACTGAATATTTCTTTATCCGCCAGGAAGGTGGTGATCGTGCCGGTGCCCTCGGATTTCCCGACAACGGCGACATCTTTCACCGGAATGCCATGGTCGTATTCCTGAAAATATAGTTTACCGTTGCGTTTCACAGAGACAGACATCTTGGTGGAAAGGGCATTCACTACGGACGCGCCAACGCCATGCAGACCACCGGAGACGGTGTAAGCTTTGCCGCCGAATTTACCACCGGCATGGAGCACGGTCATAACGGTTTCCAAGGCGGATTTGCCGGTAGCCGGATGGATATCCGTGGGGATACCGCGGCCGTTGTCTTCCACGGTCACCGAATTATCTTCGTTGATGGTGACTTTGATCTGCGTGCAGAAGTCTGCCATGGCTTCATCCACGCTGTTATAAACTATTTCGTAAACCAAATGGTGTAGACCGCGCTGGTCGGTGGAGCCGATATACATACCGGGACGCCGGCGTACGGCTTCACGTCCCCCTAAAACCTGAATGGCGGAGGCATCGTATTCTTTAACCCCGTTCGCCAGGTGATTTTTCTGTTCTTCGGACGCAGACCCATTGTTTTGAATCATGTTGAGTGTTTACTCCGTCGCGAGAAAGATTGAGGCATGCCGGAAGGTAAGAAAATGTAGAATTTCCCTGCCGGGAAAGAAAAAAGACAGAAATTGTGCGCCTCTTCGGCTCGCATAGTTTATTATACCATAAAATAGATTCAAAATGAAGCTGTACGCACAGGCACGGACAACTCTCTTTTCCATCGCGAGCCAAAATCCGTTTTGGCGTGGCGATCTACCGGGGACGTTATTTCGGTTTTAACCGTGTTAATTGAGTGGAAGATTACTTAGTCGTCACCTTATCGCAATGGGAGGTGGAGCCTTGATAT
>JAQTOJ010000105.1 GCA_028713395.1 Dehalococcoidales bacterium
TATTTCCGCGGCTGGAAAAACACGGCATCACCGGCCCGCCGCGTATTATGAAGCTGGAATACGTGGAACTGCGCTTGCGGAAACACCAGTTGGCTGACCTGGTAAAAAAAGCCGGTAGAATTCCTTTTACAGTTTTTGCCAAAGGCGTTCAGGAAGCCGGCGGTTACCTGGCGGAAAATCTGAAGGGACACATTTTTAAAGAGGATAATATCCTTTATCCTACTGCTCTGAAAACACTGGATGCGGCGGAATGGCAGGCAGCCAATGCCGAGTTCGATAAGATAGGCTATTGCAGTTTTACACCTGGCAGGTAGCTCGGCTAATAAATACATCCGGTCTTTGCAAGGCATCCGCCATGGGCGGATAATATGGCAATATCCGGGGGAGTGGTGTAGGTTACTGACAACCAGAGAGAATTGTAGTGGTGTATCGCAAAAAAGCGGGAGAGTGATTTAACCTCCTGCTTTTTTGTTTGCAAATCAACCCGTATCACCTATATAGTAATGTGAGATTATGCGGGCACAGGTAAATGGATAGCGGATTTTGATCTGAAATACCGGTCGCGGAGTAAAAGAGAAGCGTGAATATCTTAAAAATGGTGCTGGTTTTGGTGACCGCCTACTTATTAGGCTCTATTCCCTCAGCCTATATCATCGGTAGGTTGCGCAAAGGCACCGATATCCGCGAAATCGGCTCCCGCAATATGGGCGCCATGAACACCATTTATTCGGTGGGTTTCTGGTGGGGAACGCTGGATTTGCTCGTCGATATGGGTAAGGGCGCCGCCGCTGTGGCTATCGCGCAGGCTTTCGGTATCCATCAGTACGCCGTGTTTGCCGCTGGAATGATGGCGGTGATCGGGCATAATTTGCCCGTCTTTTTACGTTTCAAGGGCGGCAAGGGTGGCGCCACTGCGTTAGGCGTATTATTTGTTCTCATGCCCTGGTCGGTTTTGATATATTGCGGTCTCTTCGGTATCTTGCTGTTGATTACCCGTGCCCCGACGATCAGTTACGGCATTTGTTTCGCGGCTTTCCCGTTTATCGCCTGGCTGCTCTATGACAATACGCCGCTGATATTTTTCTCCATCCTTCTCGCCCTGATACCCCTGCTGCGCTACATCCCGCGTATGCTGGAAATGCGGCAGCGCGGCGGTAGCTGGCAACACGTTTTTAAGCGTAAGGATCTGAAAGACAGGTTTTAACGCGCTTGGGGTTATTTTGTCTTTGATGGCAAAACCAGGATACCGGTGCCGGTCGTGGTCTTTTCACCTTTGCCGTTTTCGATCCACATTTCAGTCTCGATGATGTGTTCGTTGCCGGTGACATATTTTTTGGTTACCTTACCCTTGCAGGTCAGAGTATCCCCGGGAACATCCATGCCGCGGTAACTGCTGGTATATTTTTTCACCGTACCGTGGTCTCCCACCAGGTCGGTGAGCATTTGTCCCAGAAAGGCGCCTTTGAGCGCGCCATGAACGATCACTCCCGGTAATTTGTTAGCCAGCGCCTGGTCTTTATCGTAATGGATTTCATAGAGGTCGCCGGAGGATCCCGCCCACTGCACCAGTTGCCGCGTGGTGGGTTTTTTCACCAGGTCCGGTAAAGCGCTGCCGATTTCTATATCTTCCCAGTAAAGCTGTTGTTTACTCATTCTTTTTTCTCCTTGCGATTCTAATAGTGGATCCCTATGTGCCGCCCGATACCGACCTTTTCACCTTTTTCATTGCGGAAAATGTAATCCGTCACCACGAAGGTCATCAAGCCCAGACGACCTTCGCGTTGGTAGACATCTGAGGTCATTATCGTGATGGAAATTTTATCCCCGGCCTGGACGGGCAGATAACACTCGTACTCGTTACCGCCGTTCAAGGTGCGCCCCGTGAGCACCGGGTATTTTGGTTCTGTGAAAGGGGTTAACGGATAATCGTAATTGGTCAGATAACTGGGCGGCACGATCAAACTGCGGTAGCCCAGCTTTTTGCAGTATTCTTCATCATGGTACAGGGGATTGGTATCGCCAATGGCGTCCGCCCAGCGGCGGATCGGTTCTTTTTCGATCTCAAATATCGAAGGCTCAGATTCTATCCCGACACTCTTTTTTACTGCTTCCAGCGTTACGTATTTCCGAGTAGTCATCAAACCCTCCTTTGTCATTCCGGGAAAATTAGTTGTCATTATAGCATAAAAAAATAGGTGACAAAACTTGACAACTTGAAGCTGTAAAAGGCACAGTAAAATATATCTGAAAAATGAAGGGAACGTTTCAATGACAAATTCACCCGTTATGCCAATTCAAGTTACGCTGGAGGCTGAGCGCGGTAATATCGCATGTATTTTTCACCCCGCCGGTGGAAAATCCGCTGTTATCTGGTTGTGCGGCGCATTGGGCGGGCTTGACGGACCTTCCTTCGGCATCTTCAAGACGCTGGCGGAAGCATTGGTTGCGGATGGCGTGAGTTCTTTGCGTCTCCATTACGCTCATCCCGGCAATTTTGAAGATTGTGTCAAAGATACCCTCGTCGGCATCGAATATTTGAAAAAAGAAAATTTTGAGAAAATAGCCCTGGTGGGGCATTCTTTCGGGGGGGCGGTGGCCATACAAGCCGGCACCATGAGCCCCTTGGTCAAAGCAGTGGTAGGTCTGGCCAGCCAGACCTACGGCGCGCAAAATGTGCCGCTATTGGCGCCCCGGCCGCTTTTGTTGATACATGGCGATCGTGATCGTAATCTGCCGGCGCGTTGCTCCGAGCTGATCTACCAGTGGGCGAACCAACCCAAGGAACTATTTATCCTGCCGAACAACGGGCATTTTCTCCGGGAAGCCCACGAAACGTTGCTTGTCCAGTTGCGGGACTGGTTGGTTGAAAAACTACAATCAAAACAATAAGTTGCCAAAATCTGTAAAAACCTTGTAATACTTTTTCCCCTCCTCCGTATACATATATACAACAGTAGAACACCGGACAAGGAGGGAGACTATGCAAGCCTACGCTATTCGACGTTTCCTGCTGATCATTCCTACAGTCTTTGTGATTACGGTACTGCTCTTTGTGATTATCCGGCTGATTCCCGGTGGCGCTCTCAGGCAATTATACATAACGCTTTATAATCCGCAGAATATCGGCATCGATACTCAAGGTATTCCCACCTTTGAAGAGTTCGTGAAATCAATTCAACCGCCCGGTAATTGGGTGGTTCAGTATGGCAGGTGGGTGAACGGACTCTTCCACGGGGATTTCGGTACTTCTTTTTTCAGCGACCGTACATTGTTTGATGAATTGAAAACCAGGCTGCCGGTCACGCTGGAACTCAGCTTGCTCTCGCTCGTTTTCGGACTGCTGGCATCGGTTCCCTTGGGCGTGTATTCCGCTATCCGGCAGGATACCCCATTGGATTATGCCGGACGCACCGTGTCTATCTTCTTGATGGCCGTGCCTTCTTTCTGGATCGCCACCGCCGTGGTGGTTTACCCGGTGGCTTTCTGGGGCAAATCCATCGTCGCCATGGAATATATTCCTTTCGCCAACAATCCGGCCGGTAATTTGTTGCAGTTCGGCATTATTGCTTTCATTATGGGCGCGCTTACCGCCGGCGGGACGGTGAGGATCACCCGCACCATGATGCTCGAGGTTATGAGACAAGATTACATTCGCACCGCCTGGTCCAAGGGGTTGCAAGAAAGAATGGTGGTGCTGCGTCATGCCGTCAAGAATACATTGATTCCAGTGGTGACCATTGTGGGCGGCATGATACCCGGACTGTTCGGTGGGGCGGTGATCATGGAGCAGATCTTTAACCTGCCCGGTCTCGGCCGGTATTTCCTTGACGCTACGGTGAATCGGGATTACTTCATCGTTTCCGGATGGAACCTGTTGATGTCGGCGTTTGTACTTATATTTATTACGCTCACTGATTTGGCTTATGCATATGTGGATCCACGCGTCCGTTACCATTAATGGTAACAGTCTGCAGATTGAAATATTTGGTTCGGAGTGAAATGAATTAACCAAAAATAAAAAAAGTATTGACAACTTGCATGGTGGTGGTATAATGTGTCCAAGCAGAATCACATTCTGGGTCAATCTGCATGTATTCGGGTATCTGGTGATGGTGGCCACTGGTTCTCGAGGAACGTTGGTATTGAGCTCGGTTCAGATGCTAATGTCTTCTCCCGTGTGGTCAACTTGATATCCGTATCTTGCGTATATTGTAGTTGAACGAAATTAATAGGAGTAAGACATGGGAGCATATGCAGTTCGACGCTTTTTGTTGATCATCCCCACCGTCTTCATCATCACCGTGCTGCTGTTTCTCATCATCCGGTTGATTCCCGGTGACGTCGTTCAGATGATCGCCGCCCAGCGTACCTGGGCAACCGAGATGGGAACTACCGAAGCGGTGAGTCTTGACGAAATCCGCGCCGCCTTTGGCCTCGATAAACCTTGGTACGTTCAGTATGGTAACTGGATATCCGGCTTTTTCAGAGGCGATTTCGGCACCTCGGTTTGGACCGGTAGAAAGCTGGTTGATGAACTCAAGGTGAGGGCGCCGGTGACCGTGGAACTAAGTATCATTTCGCTGATTCTCGGTCTGCTCATGTCGGTGCCCTTGGGTATTTACTCAGCTATCCGCCAGGATACAGTACTGGATTACACCGGCAGGACGGTGTCCATTTTGCTTCTGGCAATCCCCAGCTTCTGGATAGCGACGGTGGTCGTGGTCTATCCGGTTGTTTACTGGGGTAAATCCATCATCCCTATAGAATATATCCCCTTTTCCCAAAATCCCTTGGGTAATTTATGGCAGTTCTTCCTCATCTCGGTTATCATGGCTGCCACCACCGCGGGCGGCACGGTGAGAATTACCCGTACCATGATGTTGGAAGTCATGAGACAAGACTATATTCGTACCGCCTGGTCCAAAGGTCTGGCTGAAAAACTGGTAGTTTTCCGGCATGCGGTCAAAAATACCATGATTCCGGTAGTGACCATTATCGGCGGCATGATTCCCGGGTTGTTCGGCGGCGCCGTGATCATGGAAACCATTTTCAATCTTCCCGGTCTTGGACGGTATTTTCTTGATTCCACAGTCAACCGTGATTACCTTATCGTTTCCGGTTGGAACCTTATTATGTCCACATTTGTTTTAATCTTCATCGTCTTGACGGACTTGGCTTACGCCTATGTCGATCCCCGTATCAGGTATAAGTAAGGGAAGGAAGAAAAATGAGTACGGCACAAGCAACACCGGCGACGGTGGTCAAAGCGCCCCCCAAACGCCGCGGATTTTTCTCAGATCTAGTGAGAAGGCTGTTTAAAGAAAAACCGCTGGGTGTGGTTGGCTTCGTTATTGTTATGCTTTTGTTCATTGTGGGTATTTTTGCCCCGTTGCTCGCGCCTGAAAAAGGCACGGAGAATTCACCCGGCTACAATATCATTCACCTGGCTGACCGGTTCACCCCGCCTTTTACAAATCCCAAATACCCCTTGGGCACAGACCAGGTTGGGCGTGATATTTTCAGCCGTGTCATTTATGGCGCCCAGTTATCTATGATCGTGGCTGTCGTGGCACGGTACTGCAAACGGCAATTTCTCTCGCTATCGGTGTCGCCTGCGCTTATTTTGGCGGCAAGTTTGACCTGATCGTTCAGAGGTTTGTAGACGCCTGGGTCTGTTTCCCGAGTTTGATTATTTTGATCACCGCCATGTCCATTGTCGGTCCGGGTTTAGCCCAGATTCTTTTCGTGCTGGGTATTTCCGGCGGTATCGGGGCATCCCGCTTCAAACGCAGTCTGGTTTTTGCCATACGTGAAAATCAATATATTTCCGCCTCTCAGGCTATTGGCGCCCGCCCCGGTTATGTTATGTGGCGGCACATTTTACCCAACATCATGCCCATGGTCGTCGTCGTTTTCTCCGGTACGATGGGCGGTATGATCATGGCCGAAGCCGGCTTAAGCTTCCTCGGCCTGGGTTTACCCCCGCCTTATCCTTCATGGGGCGGTATGATCGCCGGTGAAGGGCGCGCCAACATGTTAATGGCTCCCTGGATGCTGTTATGGCCCGGTCTGGCTTTAACCTTTGTGATCTTCGGTATCAATATGTTCGGAGATGCCTTGAGAGATTTACTCGATCCGAGACTAAGAGGCGGTTTGGGCAGCTATCGCCTGGACAAGGGTGAAGAAATTGCCCGGAAAATCCGCGCGAAAATGGAATCTGCCAAACCCCAGATCGAGCAAGATATCGCCGCATTGAAGAAAAAATAATATCGGTTCCCGCTGTTCATTAATGGAGTTCGGGTCCCGTTAGACGCGGAATTTTTTAGGTCGAAGTTAGATTCCCGAACTAATAAAATAGAAATAATACTTGAGATGATATTGAAGGGAGGGCCGACAAAAAGGATACAGATTGGTATATTTCCGGGCTAGATGATAGCCCAACAGACACCTAATATAGGAGAAAAGAGTGAAAAAAGGAAGAATTTGGATTTTAGTAAGCGCACTACTGGCGCTCACCATGGCGCTGGCTGCTTGTAAGCCGGCCACAACTACAACCCCGGGGACTTCTGTTACCGGTACCGTGAAACCTACTACTTCCGTCAGCACACCGAGTAACACCTCCACCTTACCGCCCACTTCAACCGTACCGACGATTGGGACTGAGACCATTGACACCACGCCGGTATATGGTGGCGTGGCTGCCTTGATTGGCACCAATCCCACCCGCTGGGATCCGGGCGAGTTGATTTTCAACGCCACTCATACCCCTTACCTGGAATCTTTAACCGGCGCTGATTGGACCAAGGGTCCTCAG
>JAQTOJ010000106.1 GCA_028713395.1 Dehalococcoidales bacterium
AGACGGTGCCCAGTACGAAAATATGCCCCACCTCAATACCGCGTTGGGCCACGAAATGACCATCACATTTGGCGCAGGCATCGCCGGCTTGCGCCAGGGCGATATCGGTGACCATATCCGCTTTGAAATCGCGCGGGTAATTGACGTTTTTTACATGGACATCGGGCTTGTTGCCGCCGGCCACAAAATTCGTGCCGGAGTTAACGGAATCATCTGCAATGACATAAAGGCCTTTCAGTCCCAGCGGTGAAGCCGCACCGGCGACGATGCCCTGTTCGCTGACCTCGGCATCGGTGGCGAGCCGTAAATCCTGGCAATGAAGGGCGTTTTTCAATTTGATCTCGTTCACCGGCAGGTCGCCGCGAATGACCACGAAAACAAATTTGCCATCGGCGATGTAGAAAACCGCTTTGAGGGTCTGGCTGGCGGGGATTTTCAGGAATGCCGATAGTTCCTCGATGGTCTTCATACCGGGAGTGAACACTTCTTCAAGCGGTAAATGAGCGTGTTTGTGAGCTTCTCTCTTATTGAACACAGCTTTTTCCGCATTGGCGGTATAGCCGCATTTCGGGCAGGCGATGAAGGTGTCTTCGCCGTTTTCCGTGGGGGACATGAACTCGTGGGAATATTTACCGCCGATAGCGCCGCTATCAGCTTCCACGGCGACGGCGGTCAAACCGCAGCGCCGGCAGATGTTTTCGTAGGCGGTTTTCATTTTCTGGTAGCTGGTTTCAACGCCGGTGTCATCAACATCAAAGCTGTAAAGGTCTTTCATGATAAATTCACGTCCCCGGACCAAACCGGCGCGCGGGCGTGTTTCGTCACGGAACTTGACCTGTATCTGATAGATCAACAGGGGCAGGTCGCGGTAGCTCTGAACGTGGTGAGCGACCAGATCGGTGATCACTTCTTCATGGGTGGGGCCGAGGACGAGCGTACGCTCGCGCCGGTCCTGCATTTTGAAAACAGGCAGGGTGGTGGTGAATGCCTGATCGCGTCCCGATTTCTGGAATAGTTCCACCGGTTGGAGCACCGGCATGGTAATTTCCTGACCACCAGCCAGGTTCATTTCATCCCGGACGATATTTTCAATCTTTTTCAGGCTGCGCCAGGCAAGGGGTAAATATGAATAGACACCGGCGGCAACTTGACTGATCATACCGGTACGCAGCAAAAGCTGGTGACTGATGGTGTCCGCTTCGCTGGGGATTTCCCGCTGGGTTTTGCCGAAAAGTCTAGTAACACGCATAATTATTCCTCTCAAGATATGAGAATATTAAATCATAAATAGGGATATTATGCCAGCACCGGAGAGAAATCCGAAATACGAATATCGAAATACTAAACGAATAATTTAAGTGCTAATACTAGAAATAACAATAATTGATATAGTTCAGGATTTCCCACTTTCGCTAGGACAAGTTTCGCACTTAGTAAGTAAAATTGTATGATTGGTGATTTCCCTTTTAGCCTCAGACTACGTATAATGTAACTCTGGTGCAAATATGTTACGTCTGGTAGATATTTCCAAGTCATATGCCGACCGCACGCTTTTTGCCGGTGTCAATATCGATATCGGGGAGAGAGACCGCGTGGCATTAATCGGGCCGAACGGTTCCGGGAAATCCACTTTGTTCAATATCATTACCGGCGAATCGATGGCGGATACCGGGCAGATCATCAAGCAAAAAGACATGACCATCGGCTACCTGCGGCAGGATATCAACCTGGCTTCGGCGCGGCCGCTATTGGACGAGGTAGTGGGCGCGGCCACCGATATTACCACCCTGGCGGCCAGAATCGATGCTTTACACACGGCCTTGACGGATACGACAAATCCCGTTAACCACGAAGAATTGCTGCATAAACTGGGCGAGGCGCAGCATAGTTTCGAACTGCTGGGCGGGTACGACATAGAATACAGAGCCAAGACAATTCTTTCCGGGCTGGGTTTTAAAGCCGCGGATTTCGAGCGTCCTTCAAACAATTTCAGCGGCGGCTGGCTGATGCGCGCCGAACTGGCGAAACTACTTTTGATAAAACCTAACTTGTTGTTGTTGGATGAGCCGACGAATCACCTCGACCTGGAAGCCACCATCTGGTTTGAAAAATACCTCGCCAGTTATCGCGGCGCGGTGGTCATTACCTCCCATGACCGGGCATTTTTGAATCGGGTGGTGAACAAAGTGCTTTCAATCGAGCCGGGAGGAGCGGTGGTGGCGCATACCGGCAATTACGATAGCTATGTTCTGGCGCGTCAGAAGATGATGGAAGCCACAGAGGCTGCCTCCAAACGGCAGGAAAAACAGATTGCCAAAGAAACGCTGTTCATCGAACGCTTCCGTTACAAGGCGGCTAAAGCCAAATCAGTGCAGAGCCGGATCAAGCGGCTGGAAAAGATGCAGCGTATCGTGGTGCCCCGGACGACGAAAAAAATCCGATTCTCGTTCCCCGAACCGCCGCACAGCGGGAGGATCGTGGCGGGCATCGAGCATTTGTATAAAGCCTACGGCGATAAAGTTGTATATACCGACCTGAATCTGGAAATATTGAGGGGAGACCGAATTGCTTTAGTGGGTCCCAATGGCGCGGGTAAAACAACGCTATTGAAAATCCTAACGGGCGTTTTGCCTTACGAGCGGGGTGAAATGAAACTGGGGGCGAATGTCATCCGCTCTTACTACGCGCAATACGTGCTGGAACAACTGAATCCGGCTAACGATGTTTTTACGGAGTTGCGGCAGGTGGCAGTGAAGCAGGACGACCAGGAAGTACGCCGTATGCTGGGGAGCTTTCTGTTCAGCGGCGATGATGTTTTCAAACCGGTGTCCGTGCTTTCCGGTGGTGAAAAAGCCCGCGTGGCGCTGGCGAAAATATTGACCCAGCCCAGTAATTTCCTGTTGATGGATGAACCTACCAACCATTTAGATATTCCTTCAAGAGAGATGCTGGCGGACGCGCTGGAAACCTACCAGGGCACGATTTGCCTGATCACCCATGACCGCACGCTCATCCGGCAGATCGCCAACAAAATCATCGAGGTGATCGATGGGGTGGCGGAGGTCTTCCCCGGTGATTACGATGAGTACCTCTACCGTAAGGAACACGGCGCGCCGCCACCGGTGGAAGAAGCTGAAGATGAAAAAGACGAAGAACCGGCAACAGAACCGGCGGCAGTCGAAGAAGACGGCTGGATAGTGCCCCGGACCATCCCGTCGCATCCCCATAAACGTAAACCGAAAATTAAAGCCGCCGACCTGCCGCAGAACCGTTTGCAGCGGGAGAGCGAAGCGCTGGCAGCAAGAATCAAAGAAATAGAAAACCTGCTGGCGGAAAATGAAAAGCAGTTGGCGGAACTGGAAACAATGTTCACCAGCCAGGAACTATATGCGGATAACAACCAGGTCAAGGATTCCGTGGAGAAGCACCGGCAGTTAAAAGAAGATATAGAGTCTTTGACCGATGAGTGGGGAGAGTTGACAGTAGAGTTGGAGCAGATAGGCAAGGAATTAGGGGAGATGGAGGGGTAACCTCCAATTGTCATTCTAGAGGGAACCCGCTTGAGGCGGGTGACCGTAGAATCTCCGGGCGGGGCGGCTTTTATCTGATTACTTGGATTTGATATCCGGTAAAGGTACACCTTCACAACGCCCCAGCTCTGGCTCTTCCCCGCAGGGAAGAGGGAATGGTTTTTAACCAAGAGGGGTGCAACCCCCCTCTTGGACTCCCTTTAGTTGGCAAAATAGCAGCATCCCGCGCTTCAGTATGTGATAGGCGTAGATGACAAGGGTAGTAGCGATGAGACTTGCAATGTATCAACGGTATTCTTTCTCAACGCCCTATCTCCGGCTCTTCCCCGCAGGGAAGAGAGTTATTTATAAGCCTAAGAGGGGCTCAACGCCCCTCTTGAACTCCATTGTATTTGCGTGGAGACGTGACACCGTAATAAGTCAAATACCACGCTGGTTTGAAAGAGATAGATTGCCGCGTCCTTACAGTCCTCGCAAAGGTCATTAGTAGCGAAAAACGGGTAGCAGGAAAGGGTGTTCTCATTGTAAGAGAAGACGCTTCTTGCCGAATTTCCGCTAAAGCCTACACATAGACCTTCCCAAGATGGGAGACATAGGACATATGATGAATATCATCGTTCCAACTATCATGAAAAACGCAATTCGGTAAGTAAATGAGAAAAATAGACAAAAATAACTTCTTGTCATAAGTGAATGCCAACTTAGTGTTTTAGTGCTGCGTGTTGTGCGCAGTACTATATCAACTATTTACGTTATGCCGCCCAAAAATCCATTCTTAATTAACGGTACTTTTCGAGAGCGCCAAAACAATCCGGTAAAATCTCTCCGGTTTCGGGGTTTCTTGGTGAATGAATATTGTACATATACCCGGTAGTTCCGTATCTACCTGATTTGTTTTCATCGCATCTATCGGTATCCATACAAATATGGGTTGCGCGTAAGGCAACAGTTACGTCATTGCTTCCGGCGAAATGATCGTGCTCCCATAAGAATTCACATTCGATATTCAAGAAACATTCCCGAATTCTGGGAGCATCGACGGTAATAGCTTTTTCCACCGTCAAACCGGATTTGGTGATTTCATCGTCCTCATAACCGTTATTTTTTATCGTCTCAGCGCATTTGTCATAAACATCCCGGGAAGGAAAATTGAGCACACAGCATCGGCGGTTTTTGAGTGTCTCATACAAGTGCCCCTTTTTGGATACCCACCCGAGGATGCAGATAAATTCACCTTTATCCCCGATGAAGGTTGCCCAGGATTGCAGACAAGCGTTTTCCTTCCCGTTACGCTTATATGAAGTGGCAACAAAGAGCGGCGAGGGGATAGCGGTCAGGAAATCCTGCCAGGAAAACATAACCGTGAGTTCGCCCGGCCATTGTTCCTTAAATGTCAACGGCATACTTGAGAATTCTTTTTTCAATACAATCTCCTTTCAGTATTCAGCAACCAAAATATGTTTTACAAGTAAAGTATTCAACCCCACGGTTTATGATTTGGCAACTGCCATATTGTTCGCGCAATGTTGGTTGCGAGGAAATATAATAACACAGATGTTCTATTATTGTCGATAGCAATTTATCCGGTATCTCAAGGGAGTTTGTTCAGGACAAAAAGGTTTAACTGGCCGTTTATGGGGTGGTCAACAGTTAAGGCCAACAAATGACGGTATTCCGAACTTGCCGGATAAACAGGTAAATCCAAGGTAATAATATACTGGCAAAGAGATTCTGATCCCGATAAAATCGGGATCAGAAAGTGAATTGTTTGGACTGGATTCCCGTCCCGAAACGGACGGGATGTGCCACCTACGCGGGGATGACAGGAGAAGGCGACGCTGAATCCCGTGTCGCAGCACGGGATGGATATGCGGAAAACCAGATTCGCCGCCCAGAAGCAAATTCCAGTGCATGCCGGAGCAATGAGTTATCAAGAATCGGCGTAAGTACATGGCCGTTTGAGTTTGCTACGTCAGGTTTGGTAGTAAGCCCTTCATCGCAAAGACGGTTGGTTTACCCTCTCAGAGTGGCGGCTAACTCTGCGGACAGCTTCTTGAGAATCTGCTGCTGAATCTTATTGACTTCATCATCCGTGAAGGTGCGGTTGGGCGACTGATAAGTGAGACGGTAAGCAAGCTGCTTCTTACCGGCCGGTATCTGCCCGCCGACATAGACGTCGAACAGGGTCACCTGAGTGATGAGTGACAAGCCCTTGAAAATATCCAGCACCTGTTGATTGGTGACGCCTATATCCATGACCAGCGCCATATCACGCACCGTCGCCGGGAATTTGGGGATGGGTTTATATTCTTTTTGCCCGATGAGCGGTAACAAAGCGGGTATATTCATTTCAAAGAGATAGACCGTTTCATTGATTTCAAAATGACCGGCCACCGCAGGGTGCAATTCACCCACCACACCGATGGTTTTATCTCCACAAATGATTTTCGCCTGGTTCAGCGGGTGCAGACTCTCATCCGCGGATTTTTCAAATTGCGCCTTGATGTTGAGACGGGATAATAAGCCTTCGACGATGCCTTTGGCATCGAAGAGATCCACTTTTCCTTCGTCGCCCTGCCACCAGCGCGGATTGCGTTTGCCGTAAAGCACGCCGCACAGCATATCCGGTTCGTCGGGCAGGTCGCCTTCTTTGGGCAAGTAGACCTTGCCGAGCTCGAATAGCTGTAAACCGTCATCGGAATAGGACTTGTTCAACTGCAGCGCTCCGAGGACAGCGCCTCTTAAAGTGGTGCGCAGGTATTCCTGTTCAGCGGAGGTGGGATTAACGATATGCACCGGCAAGGATTCCGGTTTCTTTTTCACCGGCGAGATTTTGCTCAGACTTTCCAGGCTGACCAGAGAATAAGACACGATTTCCTGGAAGCCGTAACCGACCATATAGCCGCGGATTTTCCGTTTGAGTCCGGTCAAGGGGTCGGGGTGACGGGCCGGAATTTCCTGGGCAAGCAGTGTGGTGGGGATCGTCTCGTAGCCATTGATGCGCGCTACCTCTTCGATCACGTCTACCGGGATATTGATATCCGTGCGCCAGTACGGGGCTTTGACCACCAGTCCCTGAGTCAGTTCGTCGTTCTGGCAATCGATGCCTAGAGATTCGAGGGCGTTGATAATCTGGTCGTGACTGTATTCCAAACCCAAGACGCGTTGGACTTCACTCTTCGGGTAGCGGATAGGTTTACGTTAGATTTTGCCGGGGTAAACATC
>JAQTOJ010000107.1 GCA_028713395.1 Dehalococcoidales bacterium
CCCCACTATTCCCGGGGTTTATCGAAGCATCTGTTTCCACCAGATCGTACAATGTCTGGGTGGCGGAGAGTGTGATGGAAGTGCCGAGGTTGCTCACCATGCCCCCGGTGACCCTGATACCTTCGTCCAAAGCGTTCCCAATGGCAATTACCTGCATCCCCAATTGCAAGGCTCCCGAATCTCCTAGCTTCAAGGCCGGTAAACCGGTGGCATCTATTCTTATGATTGCCAAGTCGTTCACCGGGTCGCTATTCACAGATTTCGCCGGAAAAATCCGGCCGTCATCCAGAGTGATCATCACGTTCGTTGCGCCGGAAATCACGTGGTCGTTGGTGACAATGATCCCATTGGCATCTATCAACCAGCCGGAACCGGCGGCCGCCTGTGTACTCAGTCCGCCAAAAGTGGGCACATCAACTTGATCGTGGATCGCTACTACTGAAGGTTTTACTTTCGCCACTAAAGTAACAACATCAATAGGCGTTGTTTCCTGGGCCGGTAATGTGGTTGCCACCATCGGCGAAACGCTCATGTTAGAGGTTGGGGTTGATGTTGCTGGTTGACTCACTACAGCCGGTTGAGTCACCGTTACCGTCGGCAAAGCGGAAGATGATGCTGTGGTTTTCCCGGGCGTTGGCGCGCAGGCTGCCAGAGATAAAAGTAACATGACCGCCAAAACACACTTCCCTACCTCTTCTAGGATCCGCTTGCTCCCTGCCATCTTCTTACCCTCTTACGGTTATTTGGATTGTAGGCATTAATAAACACCAAGTACCTTAAAATTTTTTAGGAAACTGGCTGATAATCCCATCTGCCAGCATATCCGCCATTTTTAGTATTTGAACGTGCACCTTATCATAAGCGGCAATGTCTTCCACCCATTTCCCATGCAATCGGTTCACTGCCTCTGCGAGGGTTAAATCCAGGTGGTCATTCATATGCGCTTTCATGTGACCCACATCCCAGTATTCGGGGTTAGCGTTTGATAGAAAAATCGCAATTTCATCGGCGTTTTTGTACCAGCCTTTGCTGGCGGACTGCAATTTTTCATTATCGCCGACTTTCGCCGCCAGAAGCACCTCATACGCTCCTGAAATGTGTTCCTTGAGAAGAGCGATCAACCGTTCCCCGCCGGCATTCCCGTAGAACGGCTTTACCGTGTTACCGATATCCACCTGGTTCTGCATCAACCTATCCACGGCAAACCCCAGGTCAGGCAAACCCGCCGCCGCGCTTACAATGACTTGCCGCGTCCAGATAATGTGATCTTCCCAGAGTCGGCGCATCGCCAGCTTAAAACCTACTTGATTTTCGTTGATATTCGTGGTTGTGATCATGCTGTTTTTCTCCTGTTATTTATAGTGGCATTATTATTGCACTTTGACACTGCCCTTCATCGAAGGGTGAATCGAACAATGGTAACTAAAGGTTCCAGCAGTTGAAAAAGTATAACTATACGTTTTTCCAATCGCTATGCTACCACTATCGAACACCCCACTATCACTTGTAACGGTGTGCGTGGTGCTGTCGTTGTTGGTCCAGGTGACTGTAGTGCCGACGTTCACCGTCAATATCCCCGGCACGAAGGAAAAATTAGAAATACTCACGGTATTTCCTGCACCCGTTGAGGCAGTTTTATTTGTGTTTGTGCCGGAAGAACAACCATTAACCGCAACTATTAATACGATCATCAATAAAGCTGTTAGTAATCGGGACAAAATCTCTTTTGTCAATTTCATGTGTAGCTCCTTGGTTCTTTCTGTTCTTCTAGTCATTATTATGTAAAGTATAGTGTTAATCGTGTTTAACTATTGTGGATGTTACAACAATAATCATTACAACGTCCTAAAATCAGCCCGGAAAGTGTGCCAAAATTATATATTTTTACAACGTCATTCCTGGGTTCCCTCCCCTTGACTCTACCGTTACGGAAGAGCTTATACTAAAATCAAATAACTAGTCAGGAGAACTTAAAAATGAAAGATTTGATTACCATCAGAAATATATCAAATAAATATGATATTTCCACGCGTACACTTCTTACTATGAGGATATGGACTACTTCACAGCACTCGAAGTGGTGATCACGCTTACTGACAATGTGATGCCGCCACCGTTCACCGTCTTGAATAAATGCTGATATTGCGTAAATTAAATATCAGCATTTATTCAAACGTACTTGGATTATAATGGCAATCCATCAAATGTCAACCGTTTGGTGAATATGGCTGAAAAACTAGAACGGAAACCGGATATCCTGAGGAAGAAATACCCCCTGCAGGATGTTACATGGGAACTGCTGTCTGATGAAAAGGAGAGCAACCGTTTCAACGCAATGTGGAAGCGTCTCACTCTAAAAATCGCCGATAAAATAAACTCCCTGATTCCATGTATCACGATGATACACCTTCAAAAACGTCTGGTTGTTTATGCTCGAGTGCCTACTATCTCTGTTTACCAGGAGAAATAGCGGACATTAGCCCCAACAGAGCATTAAGTATTTGCTTGGGTGTTGGGGGATTCCCCGGTATCTTCAGATCCACCGGAATCACTGTCTCCGCCCCGTTATTAACGGCGTAAGTGTTTTCGAAAATACCGCCGTCACAGGCATCGTCACCGACGGCAATGACGAATTTGGGAGTAGGCATGGCATCGTAAGTCTTCTTCACGGCAATTTCCATGTTGTGCGTCACCGCCCCGGTGATCGCCAGTACATCCGCGTGCCGAGGTGAAGCGACAAATGAAATACCGAAACGTTCGATATCGTAATATGGTGTCGTTAGATTGACCATTTCGATTTCCGTAGCATTATCGCTCCCCGAATCCACTTCGCGGATCGCAAGACTGCGCCCGAAAATCGTGTCTATTTTCTCCTTCAACGCCCACCCCAGCTTATCGAATTCCTCGTCATGAAACACGAATGGTTCGGTGACTTTGCGGTTCAACAGGGATAATAACATTCCTTTATTTTTCATGTTAAAGATCCGTTCCGGCGTAAGACAAATTCAGACTCTTGTTGACCAGCGGGAAATCCGGCACGATGTTGCCGTTCACCGCGTGCTCAATTGCCTGCCAGTTACAAAAAGACGCCGTCCTCACTTTATAGCGGTCGATTTTGCCGTTAACGATATTCACCCATTGCAGATTTTGCCCCCTGGCGGCTTCTGTCAACGTCAAGGCACAACCGTCTTGTACTTCTACCGGCGTGTAAAAATTGCGCATCGGCATGGAATTGACCGAAGCGCGGATGATATTGACCGCGTCCGTGATTTCATGCGCTTTGACATTGAAGCGCGCCAACACATCGCCCTTTTCCGCAATCTGCTTGAAAAACCCCAGTTCGGCGTAAATGCCGTATGGATGGTCAATGCGTGTATCGATCGGCACGCCGGTGGCGCGCGCCGCCGGCCCCGTGATGTTCAACAGGGTGATGATTGATTGGGGCACGACGCCAGTGGTCTCAAAACGATCCACCACTGACGAAGTCGTGCGCACGGTTTCCACCGCTTGCTGTAAACGTGGCAGGAAAACATCCAGATAGTCTTCCAGCTCGATTAACGATTCCGGTAATAAATCAGTTTTCAATCCACCCGGACAAATGGTATTTTTCATGAAACGCGAACCGGTCAGCAGGTCGTTTTGCCGGAATATTTCTTCCCGCAGTATGAAGAAGGGACTCGCTCCCCGCGCGAATGCCACATCGACCGCCATGCCGGCCATGTCCCCCAAATGCGAATAGATACGTTCCATTTCCAGTAAAATAGTGCGTAGATGCCATGCCCGGGGAGGAATCTTTGTCCCGCAGATTTTTTCCACCGCTGTGCAATAGCCCACGGCGTTGGCGACCGTTTCATCACCGCTGATAGTTTCCGCAATATTCGTTGCTTCTTCCGGTTTCTTGCCTTCCGCCAGTTTTTCTATACCGCGATGTTTGTAAAACATGCGCACTTCAAGATTGCAGATCGTTTCTCCGATAACGCTGAAACGGAAATGACCCGGTTCAATGATGCCGGCATGAACCGGTCCCACCGGGATTTGATAAACACCTTCGCCCGTCACTTTCTTAAAAGCATAGGCGGGTATTCCGGCAATATCTTTATTCACCACTATCGGTTGGTTAATGAAAGACTTGCGCAGCGGATGAAAATCCTGGGGATAAATCTCATGCAGGAACAAGCGCCGCCGGTCGAAGGCATCCGGGAAGGAAATGCCGAAACCGTCGCTCACTTCACGCTCAAACCATGTCGCCGAGGGAAACATAGTAGCAATGGAACCGGCGGTTGTTCCGGCCAGTGGACGTACCAGCACCACAACATTCTGGCTGTGTCTTTTTTCCAGCACGTATAGTAATGAAAAACCGCTGTGTCCCTTGAAATTCTCCACGCAAAATAACCCAATCAGGACAATATCTTTAGCCTGCGCCGTGGCCATCACCACGTTAAATTCAGCTTCGGGCACAGTCATATATGTTTCCAGCGGTCCGCTCGGTTCTTTTACCCCGGATGGTTGGAAAAGTGATTCTATTTCAAAAACGTTTGGCATGTTACCTCAGACCCCCAATCCAGCCACGATATTGTGCAGCATCTGCTGTAAACCATTCGGCAGGTAAAGGCCTAACACTACAACAGCCGCAAATAAGGAAATTATCGGTAAGCTCATACTCAGGGGCACCCGGAATGGTTCGATTTCGTGGTCAGCATTCTGGGCGAACACCCGTATCAGAATAACGGCGAACGCCGCCGCCACAATCACAAAAAACAACAGAATGATAAAAACCAGCGGCAGAGAGTAACCCGCCAGTTGCGTTAAAATATTCAGCTTGGAAAGGAATATCGGGAACAGCGGCACGCCGGTCATGGCGATGCTGCCGACTATCAGCCCCCAAGATGCCAGGGGCTGGTATTTGAGCGCGCTTTTCATGTTCTCGAACTGGTTGCTCTCGTATTGCTGGTGTAAAATACCCGCCGAGAAGAACAACTGGGTTTTCAGTAAAGAGTGCGCCAGTGTGTGAAACAGCACCCAATAAATAGCGACCGGGGTGCCGATACCGATACCCACCAGTATGAAACCCATATGTTCGATGCTGGAAAAGGCGATGAGCTTTTTCACGTTGCCTCGCGGCAACATACTCAGCGCCGCAATTATAATGGTAATCAGCCCGAAGACGATCAATGTGTTCGAGATCACGGTTAATGAAGTCGTCTGCCGGGCGACCGCATACAACCTTAAAATACCAAAAATGCCGATGTTCAGTAATACCGCCGAAAGCAGCACGCTAATAACCGAAGGCGCCTTGGCATGAGCCTGCGGCAACCAGGTGTGAAAAGGTACGATACCGGATTTCGCGGCGAACCCGATGAAGATAAAGACAAAAGCAAAAGTGAATAATGCCGGCGATAGATTGCCCGCCTCATGCATCAACACGTCCCAATTCAACGTGCCCGCGCCGGTGGCTTGCCTGGTCATGGCAAATAATATGATCAACCCGATGATGGAAAACAGCATGGCGGTAGAGGCTGTGAACACGTATTTGAGAGCGGCAATGATATTTTCCTTGGCATTCAGCGTCACGATGAGTACAGCGGATAGTATCGTCGTCAATTCCAGCAGAATCCAGAATAAAGCTAAATTATTGCAGTAAAAAGCGAACACTACTACGGTGAACAGCAGATTCAAAGCTGCGTAAAACAATCTCAATTCTCTTGTAGAGATTTCACCGGACTTCAAAAGGCTACGCACATAACCATTGGCATAGATAGATGCAAGTAAGAACACCACGCAACTGATCAGCGTCTCGTATAACGCCAAATTATCGATCATCAAATAGCGGGAAAAGTAAAAAGTCGGAGCCGGCACGCGTACCAGCGCCAAAATAGTGATCCCCAGGTAAACCGCCGCTTGGGCAATGATTAGAATGTTCAGGTAATCCGCCCGTTTTTCTCTTTGCGGCAAAGGCCTTAACATCAAGCCCAGGATGGCGATGCCAGTGATCAAATAAGCCCACAACATCAGCGCCCTAATCCTTAAACCACGTAGTGAATGAATTCAATTTGGTATGAAAATCATCGATCGTGGAATCGATGCCGAAAGCCAGTATTGTCGCCAGCAATATCAGCATCACCAGATCGATGATGATCAGCAACTCGATGATAAACGGCAGTTCGGCAATGAACAGACTGAAAAGCAGCACTCCGTTTTCCATTGTCAGATAGCCGATTATTTTGGTGATCATCCGTTTTCGGGTAATTATGACCATCATCCCCATCAGTGTTAAAGAAACGCCGATGACCGCCCCGAAGAAGAAAAGGTCTTCACCGGACATTTCAACGAGAAACCGGGAAAACGAGCGGTACACCAGAAAAATCAAGGCAGTCCCCACCAACACCGAACTGATTGGTGTCAGGTAGCGGAACTCGACATCGCGCTTCAATTGCATGGTGCGTTGAATGCGTTTCAAAACGTAGGGAATCAAGAAGGCTTTGCTTGCCACCGTCAAAATAGCTAAAGCTAACAAGACGCCGCTGCCGGTTTTCAGGTAAAGCACCAGCGCCATCCCGGCGATCAGCCACGATTGCACCGCGTAAATGTTGAACAGTGAACTTACAGTGCGCACGGTGATAATTAGCGCCGCCGTAGCCAACACCAACACGAAGAGTATTTTCGTCAGATCGTCAAAAATCGGTAATGGTGTCATAATAACAACTCAAACAGGATAGTAGAGAATGAAAAGAAAAATGCCAGCATG
>JAQTOJ010000108.1 GCA_028713395.1 Dehalococcoidales bacterium
ATCGCTTCCAGGTTGGCGGCCAGCGCCGCCAACGATTGTGTGGTCTCGTCGTGTAGTTCTCGGGCAATACGTTTACGTTCTTCTTCCTGAATGGAATAGAGCTGGTTCAAAAGCTCGCCGCGCACCTGGTCCTGCTGCTGCACCTGCTGGTGCAAACGGGCGTTCTCAATGGCGATAGCCACCTGCGTGCTGATGTTGGTCAACAGGTCAATATCCTGCCGGGTGAAGGTGCGGCTGCCGTGGCTGGCGATGTTCAACACCCCCAGTATCTTGTGTTTCACGGCCAGCGGCACGCTGATGAAGGCTTTGAGCCCTTCCGCTTTGACTAAATCCGGGTGCAGCGTGCGTTTATCTTTGCCGATATCCTTGAGTAAAATGCTCTTACCTTTTTTCGCTACGATGCCCGCGATGCCTTCACCGGGGCGGCAAGTAGTTCCCCTCACATATTTTTTAGATAAACCGCGGTAAACATGGTAGCGGTAGACCTGCTTGGCTTCGTCCCAGAGCATAATCCCGCCGGTATCCGCCTTGAGCATTTCCAGGCTTTTATCCAGCGCGCTGGCGAGCACAGTATCCAGGTCTAAAGATTGCCCGACTGCCCCGGCGATTCTGTTCAAGGCCACCAGATTCTCGTGGGCTTCTTGAATCTGTATCTCCAGGTGTTTGGCGTCGGTCACGTCACGTAATAATTCCACGATGTAAGCCACATTACCCTTGAGGTCGAAAATCGGTGCGGCGATGATGTCCAGGTAACGGGTTTGCTCTTTGCCGTTTACCTCATAAACGTGCCCGTGGGTGGCGCGCGCCGGCTTACCGGTTTCCCAGACGATCTTGATCGGGCACTCATGGCGGGGTGGTTTACATAATTCCGGTAGTCCATGAGAAACATCGTAGCAATATTTTCCTATGACTTCATCGCTTTCTATTTGATGGCGGGTATAAAAAGCGCGGTTTGCCTGCAAAATGTGGGAATCTTTATCGATGACGATCAGTTCGTCTTCCAGACCATCGATCACCGCCTGGAGGTAAACACTATCGGCGGTTTTCATGGCAGGCGCGGTTTTTCCCATTTCAACCTCTTGCCGTATTTCTCTGGTTTTATTATACACAAAACAGGGTTAACAGGCATCTGCGTCTAAAAACCGGCGGCAGGAAACGGGTAACTAATTGAATATTCAGGCGCGGCCGTAGTCGTCAGCCAACCGCTGGACGTCATCCAGTTCCGGCGTCGAGACCTCGAACAATATCGTGTCCTCCACCGCTTCCAGTCGGTGCCTTTTTAGCGGCTCGATGCGGACACAATCGCCGGTCTTCAAGGTCAGCGCGGTCATTTCCTTTTCATTTGTACCCAGCCGGACGATGAGTTGTCCGCTCTGGATATACATGCTTTCATCTTTGTGCAAATGATATTGCAGGCTCAACTTACAGCCTTTTTTGATGAAAAGTACTTTGCCGGCGTATTTATCGGTGTGGGAAAAAATCAATTCGTAGCCCCAGGGTTTTTCAACTCTGACAGGGCGGTTAGGTTTAGAATTCACGTGAACAGTGTCTCCAAAGTATCACTTCTAGATTACTTACATTTCTGACATTGATTTATTGTAAACTACGTGCCGGGCTTTTTCAATGCTTTTATTAGCGTAACTGGACATATCAGTTTACAGTTGTAAAAACGAGATGTAGAATAGGTTCACATATTGCCTTGATGACCGGAAAAAGCGTATTCGGAGGCGGTGAAATGATACCGAATCAAGTTAACCCGGAAAATGACCTGGAGATATTGTTAACGGAATATCGCGAGCTATGCCAGGACTGGCGGCAGCGTGATAAATATTTGCTCGATAAGCTAGGGGTGGCGGGTATTTTATTTGCGCTCATCGGTATTGCCGTCGGTGCTATACCACCCGCGCACTCGGTAATCAGGATAGGGCTCCTGTTGGTCGGGGCATTTTTCTCTTTGCTCCTCTGCCTTTCCGTTACCAAGGATATCCTCTACCAGGACGGCACACAAAAGGTGCTGAGCCGATTGGCCTTGAAATTAGGTATACCGCAATTGACTCTGGGACTTTTCAACCAGACTGAAATCGCAACAATATTCTCTTCGGATGAAAATCTTGAATTCCTCAGAAAAATCAAAATCAGAGCAGGACAATCTACCGTCTCGTTCCTGCCGAAATGGGCGAGGAACTGGGCACAGGCGCAGCGCACCCTGATCTGGATACTTTTCTTTTATATCCTGTCTTTTCTGGTATTTATCGCTGCGGCGATTATTCTATTGGTCGGGTGAAAAATCAGTTACTTCAACGCGGCCATGATCGCCAGCATGGCCGCGGCGGCCATAACGGAACCGATCTGACCGCCGGTATTCGCTCCCACGGCGTGGAACAGCAGGAAACTGCGGGGGTTGGCTTTTTGCCCTTCACGCTGCACCACACGGGCGGACACGGGGAAAGCCGATGTCCCGGCGGCGCCCAGCAGGGGATTGACCTTGCCTTTGGTAATGACCCGCATTAATTTCCCCAGGGCTACCCCGGCAACTGTGTCCAGAGAGATCGCTACTGCTCCGAGGATGAAGATCAGGATGGTTTCCCATCTCAAGAAATTGCCACCCAGCATGGAAGCCCCGATGCTCAAACCCAGGAACAAGGTCACGATATTCGCCAGCGTATGCTCCGAAACATCCACCAACCTGCCAACAACCCCGGATTCCCGCAGGAAATTGCCCAGCATGAGCATACCCATCAGCGGCGCCCCCATCGGGGCGATGAGTATGGTGAGCACGGCGCAGACCACCGGGAAAAGAATTTTCACCGTCTTGGAAACCTTCTTTTCTCCGTAAGACATCAGGGTGGCGCGTTCTTTCTTGGTGGTCATGGCGCGCATGATCGGAGGTTGGATAATGGGTACGAGGGACATATAAGAATATGCCGCAATGGAGATCGCCGGCAACAGATCCCGCGCGAACTTGGAAGCCACATAAATCGCGGTCGGTCCGTCACAGGCGCCGATGACCGCGATGGAGATAGCTGATTCCCGGGAGAAGCCCAGCCCCAATGCCAGTAATAATGTCAGGAAGATACCGAACTGCCCCGCCGCCCCGAAGATGAGCACCGAGGGATTGGCGAGCATCGGTCCGAAATCGATCATTGCCCCCAGTCCCACGAACAACAAACAGGGGAAAACTTCCGTGAGAATACCGGCGTTATAGATCAGGTTGATAATGCCGCCCTCGTTTTGGGCTGCCAGATTCGCCAGCGGCAGGTTGCCTAAAATGATCCCGAACCCGATCGGCACCAGCAACATCGGCTCGATTTTTTTCACGACGGCCAGAAAAAGGAGCACACAGCCTATGCCCACCATCACGGCGGCCTGCCAGGTGACGGCGGCGAAGCCCTGGGTCAAAGCCTGGAGCGCGGAATTAAACAGTTCCATTTACTTCTCCTCTTTCCCGGATTCTTCTTCTTTCTTATAAGGATAGAAGCGGGTGAGAAGGCGGATCACGCCGACCAGTATCAGCAGCGTGATAAAAGTGACACCCATGCCCATCAGCGTCATCGTGAGGCCGAAACTCCAGTCCAAGGTTTACCTCCCTTTTTTCTGCGTACGACGCAAAATCGTCTTGATAACCTCCACTGTAATAAAGCCGGTCATGGAAATCGGAATGACAAAACACCAGTCCTGCAAAGTCAGATTCACCAGCTTGAACGGCCCTTGCAGGAACGGTATGTACATCACCGCCATCAATAGACCGAAAGAGCTCAGGTTCGCCAGTATGAGCCATTTATTGCTGAAGAAACCGATCTTGAAAACGCTGTGGATTTCCGAGCGGACGGAGAAAGTCAGTAACAGCTCAAAGAGCACCATTGTTGCCAGCACCATCGTCCGGGCTTCTTCCAGTATTAGCGTTTGTGCGTGCGTCAGGTTATTGATGTCCAGGTTGTGCCAGTCTAGCCCTTCGGAACTCATCCGCCAGATGAACATCGGTATCATGGTCGCTGCCATGACAATACCAATGGCGCCGATGATGATCAATACGTTTTTCGTAAAGATGCTTGATTTCGGGTCGCGCGGCGGTAGAGACATCGTATCCGGGTCTTTGGGGTCCACCGAAAGTGCCAAAGCGGGTAAACCATCGGTGGTCAGGTTCACCCAGAGCAGGTGGATGGCTTCCAGCGGCACCGGCATGGATAGCAAACTGGCGACGAACATGATCAGCACTTCGCCCACATTGGCGGAGAGCAAATAAATGAGGTATTTCTTGATATTGGTGAAGATGCCGCGTCCTTCTTCCACGGCGGAGACAATGGAAGCAAAGTTATCATCGGTCAGCACCATGGCGGCGGCTTCTTTGGAGACATCTGTGCCGGAGATGCCCATGGCCACGCCGATATCGGCTTTCTTCAAAGCCGGGGCATCGTTGACGCCGTCACCGGTCATGGCCACGACGTCGCCTTGCTTGCTGAAGGCCTCGATGACTTTGAGTTTGTGCGCCGGTGAAACACGGGCGTAGACCTGTATTTTCTGCACGTTCTTCACGTACTCTTCATCGGGCATCTGGTCGAGTTCCGCCCCGGTGATTGCCATGCCGTCCGTCAATATCCCCAATTCGCGGGCGATGGCGCTGGCAGTGATTTTATGGTCGCCGGTGATCATCACGGACTTGATTCCCGCGCCCTTGCAAACCTTGATGGCGTCCTTCACCTCGGCGCGCGGCGGGTCGATCATGCCTACCAGCCCGGCGAACACCATGCCTTTTTCATAATGGGTTTTATCTTTGATATTATCTGCTTTCTTGTAAGCCAGTCCCAGTACCCGCAAAGCATTTTCCGCCATGCCCCGGGCAGCCTCGAGGATGCGGTTTCGAGCGGCGGCATCGAGAGGTGATTCCTGACCGTTTTCTAAAACGTGGGTGCAGGCTTCGAGCACAATTTCCGGCGCGCCCTTGGAATAAGCGAATCTGCCTCGCGGGGTATCGTGCACCGTCGTCATTTTCTTGCGCTCGGAAGAGAAGGGGATTTCATCAATACGCGGCGATGTTTCATTCAGTTTTTCGTGTTCCATCCCGCTTTTGGCCGCGATGACCAGTAAAGCGCCCTCGGTGGGATCGCCCTTGATCAGCCATTTCCCCTCGTTGTGTACCAGGTGGGTATCGTTGCATAAAGCCCCGATCTGCAGGAATGTCTGCGTCATGGCGTCCTGACCTGCCGCAAACGGTTGGTTATTGACCAGGAATTCGCCTTTGGGTTCGTAACCCGCCCCGGTCACCGTGATGGTTTTACCGTTAACGTACATCTGGCGCACGGTCATCTGGTCCTGGGTGAGCGTGCCGGTTTTGTCGGAACAAATCACGGTCGTGCAACCGAGTGTTTCCACCGCGGAGAGTCTTCTCACCAGCGAATGCCGTTTCGCCATTTTCTGTACCCCGATGGAAAGTGAAATGACGACCACGGCCGGTAAAGCCTCCGGCACGGCGGCCACCGCCAGACTGATGCCCCAGATCAGGATATTCAAAATGCCGTCGATGGTGTTAATGTGACCGCGGAAGATGCTCAATATGACAACGATACCGACGATCACCAGACACCCGATGCCCAGCCATTTGCCCACCTTGTCCAGGTTCTTTTGCAAGGGGGTTTCTTCTTCCTCCACGTCCTGCAACATCTGGGCGATCTTGCCGAACTCCGTCTGCATGCCGGTAGCGATCACCACGCCGCGGCCGCGTCCATAGGTCACCGACGTGCCGGTATAGACCATATTCTTGCGGTCGCCCACGGGCACTTCCGCCCCGGGCACGGTGTTGATTGTTTTTTCAATAGGTGTGGATTCCCCGGTCAGCGGCGCTTCTGCCGTATTCAGGTTGGCCACTTCAACCAGACGCATATCCGCCGGCACTTTATCGCCGGTCGTTAGTATCACGATATCGCCGGGCACCAGGTCGCTGGCAGGTATTTCTTCCTCCTCATTATCGCGGATCACCGTGGCGGTCGGCGCGGACATTTTCTTGAGCGCGTCCATCGCCTTTTCCGAACGGAATTCCTCGATAAAGCCCAGCAAAACGCAGGCGATCACGATGACGAAGATGACGATCGCATCGGTGATTTCTTCGGCTAATCCGCTGCCGCCTTCACCTTCCAGAACGCCGGTCATTTTCAATATGCCCACCACGACGGAAAGAACCACGGCGATCAGGAGAATGATGATCAGCGCGCTCTTGAACTGGTTGAAGAACAAGACCCACGGTGAATTCTTTTTTTCTACCGTGAGTTCGTTGCGTCCGTATTTCGCTAGTCTGTCTTTGGCTTCCGCCGCGGACAATCCCGTTAGTTTTACTCCGAGTTTATTCAGCGCTTCCGGGACTGGCAGATTATGCCATTTTGTTTCCGGCTGGGACGCCCCGGCAGCGGTATTTACAGGTTGTTTATTGCTCATTTTCCCCTCTCTATTTTATGGGCATGTTAGCAGCTATATTATCGTGCCGGGGAATTCAATGTCAAATAACAACGGTGCGGCGCCGACCAATTAACATAATCTCGCATAGCAGTACACACCCGTCATTGATTCAGGGTAAAAGATAATCTATAATGCCATCGTAAATATCACGAGAGGACTTTACCGGGTTATTAGCATGAAACAGCTCTTATCCGAAGCCAGATTTGACTATTTACCTCCCGGAGCCAAAACCTTTATCGTCGCCTTCGATGATGGTATCCGGAATCT
>JAQTOJ010000109.1 GCA_028713395.1 Dehalococcoidales bacterium
ATCTCGGATATGGTTTCATTATGGGTTATTACATTTCACCCAATTACCGACGGCGGGGTTTTGGGCGTGAAATGTTTGCTCATATTCTACAGGTGTTTCGAGCGCATGGCGCCGAATTCATCTATTTATCACCTGATCCCGTGACTGGCGAACCTTTTTGGTCCGCAATGGGATTCAAAAATACGGGTAAGATGGACCCGGACGACAAACTCCCAATTTATATTAAAGATATTCGTAAAGATAGCTAGACAGCGGTGTGAATTCACACCGCTGTCTAGCTATCCATAAAAATTATGTAGTTCCTGATTTACTTAATATCTGCGTGGTAAGCCTGCAGGGATTTCACACCCGGCTTTTGCTTACGGTAGGCCGCAATCCCTTTGGCCGCGGCCAATGCCGCGGCCAGCGTGGTGATATAGGGCACTTTGTACTTGATCGCCGCCTTGCGGATATAGGAATCGTCATACTGGCTCATCTTGCCTGCCGGGGTGTTGATAACCAGTTGGATTTCTTTGTTCATGATGGCGTCCGCGATATTCGGTCTGCCCTCGTGCAATTTTAGAATCGGTTCGCTTTCAATATCCTTGTCTTTCAGGAATTGGCTGGTGCCCGCGGTGGCTCTGATCTTGAAGCCCATCTCCGCAAAATGTCTGGCGACTTCATAAACCGCCAGGTGGTCCTTTTCAGAGACGGTGATCAACACCGTGCCCTTGACCGGCAATAGTTGCTGCGCGGCTTCCTGGGCTTTGTAATAGGCCAGCTCGAAGGAGTTAGCAATGCCCAGCACCTCGCCGGTGGAACGCATTTCCGGCCCCAGCACGGGGTCTACTTCCGGGAACATGGAGAACGGGAAAACCGCTTCTTTCACCCCGAAGTGCGGTATGTTTTTATGCTTCAAGTTTAGTTCTTTAAGATTTTTCCCCAGCATCATCTGGGTGTCCAGTCGCGCCATCTGGATATTGCAGACCTTGGAGACCAAAGGCACGGTGCGTGAAGCCCGCGGGTTAGCTTCCAGCACGTAAACCACATCCTTGCAGATCGCGTACTGCACATTGATCAAGCCCACCACCTTCAAATCACTCAATGTGTTCCATGATGGCGGGGATAGGCCCGGAACCGATTATTAAAACTTTGTGGATGTCGTTTCTTCTCGGCATTGTCGTGTTATTGTGCTCCTTTTCGTATTACCCTGATATGTTAGCGGCATTATAGCATAGATAAGTTAAACTATTAAAAGTGGGGTATTCGTTACTCTATGGGTAAAAATGATACAATAGACAGGAATGGCCCAAACATAACGGCCGTTATTTAATGCTCGCCGAAAGGATGAACATGTTCAGTAAAATACTCATTGCCAACCGTGGTGAAATTGCCGTCAGGATTATGCGCACCTGCCGGGAAATGGATATCAAGACTGTCGCCGTATATTCGGATGCGGACAAGAATTCATTGCATGTTCGCCTGGCGGATGAAGCTTATAATATCGGTGGTAACGAAGCCACTCAGAGTTACCTCGATGCCGGTAAAATATTGGATGTGGCGGCAAAAAGCGGCGCTGAAGCCTTGCATCCGGGCTACGGCTTTCTGGCGGAAAACCCGGATTTTGCAGAGAAATGTGAAAATCGTGGAGTAGTTTTCATCGGTCCGCCGGCAGCCTGTATGCATAAAGTCAAACCCAAGAATGTTGCCCGGCAATTGATGCGGCGTATCAACGTGCCGGTGGTACCGGGATTCGATGAGACGCTGGTGAACGGCACAATGGCGCGGTTTTCCCGCGTGCAGGATGTGGTGGAGAACGTGGGTTATCCGGTCATCATCAAACCGGCGGGCGGCGGCGGCGGCATCGGTATGACTGTGGCGCGCAACAGCGACGATTTGCGACGCGCGGTGGAATCCGTAGAAGAACGGGGACGAAAATTCTTCGGCATCCCCTCATTTTATGTGGAAAAACTGCTCACGGATATCAAACACATCGAATTTCAGATTATCGCTGATAAGTACGGGAATATCGTCCACCTGGGAGACCGCGAATGCTCTATACAGCGGCGTTTCCAGAAATTACTGGAAGAAGCCCCCTGCGATTCACTTTCCCCCTACATTCGCATGAAGATGGCGGTAGCGGCCATGGATATTGCCATGGCTTTGCAGTACGTCAATGCCATGACGGTGGAGTTTTTTTACTTCCCGGAAACCCAGGATTTCTATTTTAATGAAGTGAACACTCGTTTGCAGGTGGAGCATTGCGTGACCGAACTCTCCACCGGCATTGATATTGTGCGGGAGCAGATAAGGGTAGCGGCGGGTGAGCATCTCTCTTTTACCCAGGACGATGTGAAAATCCAGGCGCACGCCATCGAATGCCGCATCACTGCGGAAGACGCGGCGCGCGGCTTCCTGCCGAGTCCCGGCAAAATTACCAGCCTGACATTGCCGCATGGGCTGGGGATCAGAATCGATGAAGGGATCGAGGAGGGGTCGGAACTGCCCATTTACTACGATCCGCTATTATTGAAGCTGCTGACCTGGGGCAAGACGCGCAATGAGGCTATTGCCCGCATGAGCCGTGCGCTGGGGGAAATGAAAATTGAGGGTGTGAAAACCATTATCCCGCTGCATCAGTTGATTTTGCAGGAAGAAGCGTTCAAGGCCGGCTACCATACCACCAACTTCCTGGAAAAACAGAACATCGTGCAGAAACTACGCGAAAAGTTGAAGAAGAACTAAAAGAGCGAGTATTCTTTTAATTCCGGTGAGACGATCAATTCCGGTTCGGTGATGGCTTGAATCTCATCGACCGTCCAGCCCGGGGCATATTCCTTCAGCCGCAAGCCTTTAGGCGTGACCTCGATCACGGCGATATCTGTAACGATCAAATTCACGCACTTGGGGGCTGTCAGTGCTACCGAACACTGCTTGACGATCTTTGGTTTACCATCGCGCGTGGTGTGCTCTGTGGCGCAAATAACGCGTTTTACGTTAAAAGCCAGGTCCATGCCCCCGCCGATATTGCCGACCCCTCTGCCGGGCAGCATCCAGTTCGCCAGGTCGCCCTTGCCGGAAATTTCAATGGCTCCGAGGACCGTGAAATCCACATGTCCGCCGCGAACCATTAAAAATGCATCCGCGTGATTCACAAAACACATGCCGGCTTTGGGAGACAGGTATTGCCCGCCGGCATTCACGAAATCAACATCCGCCTTTGCCGTCATTTCATCCGCGGTGACCACCGGGCCGAAACCCACCACCCCGTTTTCACTGTGGTAGATTACATCAATGCCTTCCGGCACGAAGCTGGAGACCAGTGTAGGAATACCGATACCCAGATTCACGACGGCGCCATCAAAAAATTCTTTCGCAATCCTCATGGCAATGGTCTCGCGGCTCAAACGTTCTTTCATCATAGGACTCCAAATAGTAGTTATTGCAGGCGTGGGTAACGTTTAGTACGCGCTATACACGGAAACTGGTTTCCAGGTGCCGCGGAAAGTCAGGCTTCTCCGTCACCTTCACGATGCGTTTCACAAAAAGACCCGGCGTGACGATCACTTCGGGATCGATTTCCCCAACCTCCACGATTTCATCCACTTCGGCAATGGTGATTCTCGCGTTCATCGCCATCACCGGGTTGAACTGCCGCTGCGTGCCCCGGTAAACCAGGTTGCCCATTTTATCGGCTTTATAAGCCCGGATGAAAGCATAATCGGCGTATAAGGCGTTCTCCAGCAGGCAGGGTTTACCGCCGAACCATTTCACTTCTTTGCCTTTGGCGATGACGGTATCATAACCGGTGGGCGTATAAAATGCCGGAATGCCCGCCGCCCCGGCACGGATGCGCTCGCTCAAAGTACCTTGCGGCACGATCTCCAGTGCCACTTCTCCGGCGGCGATCTGTTTTTCCGCTGCGCTGGGATTCCTCGCGGAGGTGGCAAAAGGAAATGACGCAATGACTTTCTTGACCTGCTTGTTTTCAAAAAGTACGCGGTGGTCGGCGTAATCCACCGTTAATCCTATGCCGCCGGCGGTGTTGGCGATGATCGTCAGGTTTTTCGTCCCCTGGCGTTTAAGGGCATGTATCAGATAATACGGCGTGCCGCCGGGTCCCGCGAAATTTCCCAGCATGATCGTGGCGCCATCCGGAATATCTTGCACCGCCGCATCGAAGGTGGAAAATATTTTGTTCAGCATCGGTGTCTTGCCTCTAATAGATTATTCTTCAACGATTCCCACAACGCGACTCCAACCGGCGCTGCCACCGACTACTTTAATGGGGAAGCAGGCAATTTTAAAACCGTAGGGCCGGGGTAATTTATCCAGGTTCGCCAGTTTCTCGATGTGGCAGTATTCTTTTTCAATGCCAACGTAATGCCCTGCCCAGAGTATGCTTTTATCATGGTTCTTCTGGAATTCTTCTTTTTGCGCCCAGAACGGACGATCCCAGCCCCAGGCATCGGTGCCGACGACGTGAATACCCTGATTAAGCACCCACAGCGTAGATTCGCGGGTCATGCCGCAGCCGGCCCCGAAATAGTTAGGTGTGCCCCAGAGCTTATCGGCGCCGGTCTGGATGCAGACGATGTCATTCGGTTTGAGCGTGTAATTGATTTTTTTCAGGGCGGCCTTCATATCCTCGATAGTGATACCGCTGCCGTGAGGTTTGTGCCGCATATCGATGACCACGCCGTCGCTGTAAAACCATTCGAGCGGCATTTGGTCGATGGTGCGTGCTTTTTTCCCTTCTGAAGTGGGGGCATAATGCCAGGGCGCGTCCACATGGGTGCCATCATGGGTAGACATCTTCACCATATCCACCGCCCAGCCTAAACCGGAAGACAGGTCTTCTTTTTGGCAACCGAAGGATGCCATCATACCGGGCACACCCGTGGCGTGGCTGACATGTTGGATTTCCGGGGTATTGTTGGCCAGTCCCGGTTCGATCGGCACGCCTAAATCTATGATTCTTATCTTACCCATCCTCTTTCCCCTTTCAATATTGTATACAAACTTATTACCAGTTTACCTTCAAAAATGCCGGGGGTCAATAGGTTATTGTTTTCACTTTATGATGATTACCGCTCCATGTCCCTGACAGTGTACAATTTGAGTATGAAAATATTAGCATTCATCGCGCGCGTGTTTTTTATCGTTAGTCTTCCCTTGTTCGCTTTTACGGCGGGTATTACCACGGCCGCCAACACCCGCAGTTTCTATACAGTACGGTTCGAAAGGTACGATGTCAAACAGAGCCTGGCTGACAACGGCTTGACTGTGACCGATCACCAATTACAGGATATCGCTACCGGATTCATCCGTTATTTCCGGTCCGGCGAGGAATATATCCAGCTTACCGTCCTGCAGAACGGCCAGCCGGTGCCGGTTTTTAACGAGGAAGAGCAGATCCATTTCAAAGATGTGAAAGGTCTGGTGGTGTTGAATTACCGGGTATTGGGTTTCACGCTGTTATATTGCCTGTTGTATGCTGTCACTGCGGTTTGGTGGCCAAAAGGTAAGCGCCGTGTGTCCCTGGCAAAGGATCTGGTGGTCGGGGGCGGATTGACGCTGGGGTTGATGTTAATAATGGGTATCGCCTTTACGATCAATTTCAACGGTATGTGGTTGTTGTTCCATGAACTCTCGTTCAGTAATTTATTCTGGTCGGCTTCCGGCAATATGCTGCTGCTTTTCCCTGAAGGGTTCTGGGTGGACGCCGTTCGTTATTGCGCCATTTTTACCGCCGCGACCGCGGCTGTTTTGGGGGCAATCGGTTGGGGATATATCAGAATGAAAAGGAATCAGGGTATCGGTTAGCCGCCGCAGGTAGCACAACTGCCGGAGCTGCAGCCGGCACAACCGCCGCCGCCCACCGGGGCGGAAACACCGCTTTCACTCTTGCTGAAACAGGCAAATTTGGAAAGCACCCGTTTCGATTCAGTTTTACAATCGGGACAGTCTGCCGGTTCAGTGGATTGGCTGAACGGGCGCATTTTTTCAAATTTGCTTTTACATTCGGGGCAAACGTATTCGTATATAGGCATTTGAAATCTCCATTCATAGTCTAAGGCTTGCTGTGAAATGAGTCAAGGCTATCCCTTTATCATCCGTTCAATGTTCCAAAATCGTGATATTCACTTCCCTGCTGCACGCCGATACCTTACTTTGCCGCCAATTGGGAAAGTACTTGTAGGGTGGGTTTCAGCAGTTTACTGCTGTTTACCCACCGATATGGCGTTCCGTCTCTTCAGCCGATTGCTGCTGCAGTAGTTTACCACTGTTCAGCAGTTTACTGCTGTTTACCCGTATTTAGGTCTTTTTCATTCCTGGTTATTTGTTTCTTGTATTTTGTTTGTCTTTTGCTGTTTGTCTTTTGATTATTGCACTTCTTTCCCCCGTTTCTGGTGGCACAGGCGTCCCGCCTGTGGGTATCCGTCTTTGCGAGAAGTCCCGTTAAAGATGGGACGACGAAGCAATCTAAAACCGTGTCATAGAGTATTTTCCTTGCTCTCAGAGAAGGCATACCCTCCTTCCCATCCCCGATCTAATCGGGGATCCAGCGTTTTTTCGCACACTATTTGCTGCTTGTCTTTTGATTATTGCATCTTCTT
>JAQTOJ010000110.1 GCA_028713395.1 Dehalococcoidales bacterium
TGAGAGGGAGCATTACCGGTATCGAGGCGCTGGCGCGAATAGCATCCCAGACCCGGCCTTCGGAAAAGACACATTCCGTCCCGGTATCGATATCCACCGCGGCGCACTCAAATGGGATGCGCAGGTCGGTGAAATCTACTTTGCCCAGGTAGCTACTGAGTTTCTTTTCCACTTTACGCCAGCTTAATATCCCGGTGCGCGGGATAGACAAATCAGCAAAAAGCCGCAGGCGGTTTTTCCCAAGATCCACTGCCAGGTCGTGTATCGATGGCAGGTTGCCGGTATGAGCGTAAAAAGCCCCGACGATGGCGCCCATACTCGTGCCGGCGATCATATCGATGGGGATATGGGCGTTTTCCAGCGTTTCCAGCACGCCGATATGCGCCAAACCTTTAGCAGCGCCGCCACCCAGCGCCAGCCCCACTTTCTGTCTCATTCTTTCACCTACCAGACCTTTGTCATTGCACTGCCCGCAATACCCGATGCAAATTTAGAGCGGGAAGGAGAAGCTTCGTACCAGTGATTACTGCATACTTCTCCGCCGGATTCGCAATGACAATGAATCAATCAAACAAATCCTTGATATCTTTTTCTGCTTTTTGAGCGTAATTATTGCCCCGGGTAAATTCCTTGTATGATTCCGCGGTGCCCCAATCACGCGGGCGGAAAGGCACCGGCATGGGCACGGCATGCCCGAAGATTAGCGCCTGCTGTTTGGGCGCCAGCCTGGCCAGTACCGTCTTGAGCTCGTTCTTGCCGCTGACCCCCGCCAGCACGGCATCGATATCCCGCTCATTATCCAATAAACAGGTGATTTTCGTGCCCATCTGGGACATGATTTCCTCATCGATAGCACTGGGACGCTGGTCGATGACGAGCAGAGTGACGTTGTATTTACGCATTTCACGGGCGATGGTGCCGAAAATGGTTTGAGAGGCTATTTCGGTATTCAGGAATTTATGGGCTTCCTCGATGGTGATGACCAGCGGCGTGGGCGGGGCGACCGTGCCCCCCATGGAGGCTTCCATCTTTTCCTGGTAACGGTTGTAAATCCGGCGCGCCAGCATATTGGCTACCAGCATATAGGCTGCAATATCGCGGAACCGGCCGAACTCCAGCACGACATTCATGCCACGGTCAAGGTATTCCATGATCTGCTTTACGGCGTCTACCGGCGAACGGGAGACGATAAAAGGCAGGCGGCGGATAGTCGCCAGACCGCGTTTCAAATTTTGAAAAGTGCTTTCGTGAATGCTCATTTCCGCCAGCAAAGCCCGGGTTTCATCCGAATCATTAAGATCGATGGCTTTCTGCATCCAGTCCCGGCCGAGTTTACGGCGCAGTTGGTAGACAGCCTCGACGGCGGCTTCGGTGAGATTGAGGGTTTGCCGCAGCAGGCTGATATCTTCGGGATCGATCTCTTCAAAACCGATCTTGACGACAAAATCCGTGGAAACACCCCGGCGCCGCGAGTTTTCTTCATCCAGCGTGAAAACCGCCACGCTTTCCGGGAACAATTGTTTCAGGGCTTTCACCTGGCGCTGGCCGCCTTCACTGGTGCCCATCCAGCCATATTCGTTGTGCATATCGAAAATCAGGTTGACGGCGCGGCTCTTCTGCAGCATACCGATGAGCAGGATGCGGGTCAAAAACGTCTTACCGGTGCCGCTTTTACCGAAAATGCCGTTGGAGCGTTTCACCAGTGTCTCCAAATCCAGACAGAGGTGGGTTTCCATATCCAGCGGGTTGCCGATGTAGAAGCGGCTTTCATCTTCTTTACCGAAGACCAGTTCCATATCGCTTTCCGAGGCCAGATTAACACGGGAAAAATGACTGGGCACGGTTTTGACCGGCTGCGGACCTTCGGTGATGGCGGTTGCCTCACCGCCGAGGGTGAGCATGGGCAGGACGTGCAAAGCTCCATAGGTGGCGGTGCCTTCCAGCACCGCGGCGGTGAAGGTATCGGCAGTATCGGGCGGCGAGACGGCGATTTCCGGATCAGTGACGCCCAGGCTGATATCCGTAATCATACCGAAAAAACGGCGTTTTTTACCTGCGATGGTGACGTAACGCCCCACCACCATATCCTCCACGGATGCCTGAGAATCAAGCCTGACTTCGGTGCCTTTTTCCACCGAACCGCTAACGACCAGGCCTAACGCCTGATCGACTTGTAGGCCTTTTTCATTATTGGCAACCAAACCTAACGTTTGGTCGCGTTTCTTACCTTCCGTCATAGCGTCAACCTCCCGAGCACCGCTTTCAGTTTTTGGTAGTCGCCGCTCATCAACCCGGTGAGCTTTTTCCCGGCGGCAATGAGAAAAGCCGATGGGTCAGGCTGGACACGGCTCATTTCCCGCAGGGCGGCGGCAATCAACTCTTCCGGGGGAATTTGCTCGTTGTGCATGAGCAGGTTGAGGAAATCAAAAGACCGGCTGAAAGTCTGAATCTCGTCAGAGGAGCAGGGCAGCACGAAACCGTGGATATGCGCCGGCTTCGGGGGCAGATACTGGAATAGATTTGCGCCGTTTTTGTGCCCGATGACGACCACCTGGAATTCACTGCGCAAGAGTTTGGTCAGTTGCGGATTGGTTTGATAGACCGCCGCTTCGGAGGCTTCATCCTTGCCGCGGGCAATGGGACGCCGCCCCGGTTCAAAGCCGGAGGTCATGGATTGCCCCACCACCCCGATGATCTCCACCGGTTCGTTAATAGTCTTGACCAGACTGCCCAGTGGCGGGATATTATACAGTTCGTAACATTCGGCGGTAAATTCAGCGCTGCCGGCGGCAATTACCTCCGCAATCTTGTTTTCCACAACAACCTCCTCAAAGAGAAACTCTAATACCTAAACCCTAATATCTAAACAAATTCTAATACGCTAAACTTGAAAACACTAAACCTTTGTTTTCTCAACGATCGCTCCGAATATCTTCATCAATTCTGACGCTTCCTGCACGAGGGATTCTCGATGTTTTTCAATATCATTGTTGTCCGTTTGTAGAAGTTTCAACCAATAAACAGTTTCTTTAGCTTCCTTACGGCAAATTTTAACACGCATTGCAAAATCCTTTTTACTGAAAGCTTCATTTGCCTCTATATAGTTAGCCCCGATTGATCCTGCTGATCGAACCAATTGTTTTGCTACCTCATTGTTGGCAATCGATTTTGGGATTGCATTCGAAAATTTTAATACAGCTTTGGTAAAAAGAAAGGTTCTATCCTCGAGGTCATAGCTTCTAGGTTTAGTAGTGTTTTCCATTTATTTTCTCTGTTTGGATTTTATTTAGGATTTAGAGATTAGATATTAGGATTTTTAGATCCAGCGCGTTCTTTTACTCTGGCTTTTAGCGGAATCGCCGGTGGGGAGGTGTTCGCCAACCATTGAGGCTTCAATGATTTGCCAGAAATTCTCCCGGTCGGCGCCGGTCACAACCGCCTTTTCGTGGGCTTCGCTCAACGCCACCGGATACCCCTGTCCGCGGCGGCACTGGTCGACAATCAGGGCATGGCTGAGGTCAATCAAATCTTTATCCAAAGCCACCCACATGGGAACTTCGACCCGGGCGATTTCATTCTCCAGATTTACATAATAAAAATATACCCGGTGCGGGCCATAGCGTGCCAGTATGCGGGAAGGACTGATGAAGACCGCGGAACGTTCCCCCGGTTTCAGGTTGTTGGCAAAGAGTTCGCGGTCATGGATGCCGGACAGTGCGTAACACTCCCGTGTTTTGCAGGCGGCGCATTTATCGCTATCCACATAGTCCCTGGGGCAGAGCGCCACCCGTAAAGCGTTGATGACGTCCATACTGCGGGGATAACTGATGTACGAAGCCAGCGCTAAATGGCGGTCTTGATTCAACTGCCGCATCTTTTCCAGATAAACCAGATACTGTTCTTCCAGTAGTAAATGGGAGACGAAATCCTGGTAGCCTTCCAGGTTCCACATGATGAGGGTGCCGTCGATCAAGGCTAAGGAATGACTCGCGGGCGGTAGCTTGGCTGCCGTTTCCGCCAGCTTGCGGCATTCTTCCACCCCGCGTTTGGCGCCCAGTAAATTACCTTCCACCGGCACTTCGCGAATGCCATCCGGCGAGGGGATCGATAGATCGGCATCGTCGGAATAGATGCGGGGTTCGGCGGTGATGACGGCGTCCGGTTTCTCCCCGTATTTCAAGAGCACGGAACTGATATTGATCAAATAGCAGCGGGCGCTGTGATGCCGGTCGACATCAATATGGGAGCCGTCGGTAGCGAGTATGTAAAAGTCGGCGTGAGAGGTGGGGAGGGGGTAAACATTATCCAGTTTTTCCACCGGTTCCGCCACCAGCCAGGTAGTCTTGCTGAGCGCGATTTTTTTCTTGAGCTGATCCACCTGAGAGGACTGCTGCCGCAGGGTTTGCAGGGATTGATTTATTTTTTCCAGCCGCTCGTACCGGCCTGATTTCAGGCTGGTGACCATGTGGGTGATCTGTTGCATGACAGCGGCGAAATCCAACGGCATCTCTATTCACTCTCGCTAATGATAAGTACTGTTAAGTATAAGACCGATAATGACCAAATAACAAGCATCAAAAGACAACCAATATCTGAGCGCGCGAAGACAAAATCACGGATATTGCGATTTGGAGTTTGCTTGATCATTGGTTATTGATGATTTACCGGTGTGCTAGAATATTTTTGAGGTAAATCTGTGTTCTCTTTGATCTTGAGCGTGTTGGTACTATCGATCTCCGGGGTGATGTCCCCCGGCCCGATGTTCGCGGTGACAGTGGCCAAAAGCTACCGCAGTCCCTGGGCAGGTCCCCGAATTGCCCTGGGGCATGCGATCATCGAGGTGCCGTTGATACTGGCGATCTTCTTCCTGCAGGAAAAATTCGTGCTGCCGGTGGTGGCTCGAGTCATTATCAGCGTATTGGGCGGCGGCATGATCATCTGGATGGGTATAGGTATGTTCCGCACGCGGCGTGAGGTGGTGGAGCGCGGCAAAGACTTGAGATACAACGCCGTCACCGCCGGAATCATCATGAGCGCCACCAACCCCTTTTTCCTGTTGTGGTGGGCGACGACGGGGCTGATGCTGGTCACCCAATTCAGTAGCTACGGGGTGACGGGGAGAATTGTCTTTATTTTCACCCACTGGATTTGCGATCTGATCTGGCTGAGTATCGTTTCGGTGGTGATTTATAAAACAAAATCGCTTTGGGGTAAACAATTTCAGGAGAGGGTTTTCATACTTTGCAGCCTGCTGTTGTTGGGCTTCGGCGTTTGGTTCATTGTCTCCGGCGTTAAATTAGTGTTTTAGGCTTTCAGGCCGCTGATATCTGAAAGCCTAAAGATGGTTATTTCCCGGGGTTCATTTCGCAACTGATAACCAGACATTGCTGGCATTCTTCATCGGCGCAGGGTTCGACATGAATCACTACGCTGGCGTTCGCCAGTTTCTCCTTGATATCGTTTTCCAGGTGATCGCACATTTCGTGGGCTTCTTCCACGCTGGCATACCGCGGCATGACCAGGTGCAAATCAACAAAACGCTGGCTGCCGGCGCGGCGGCTACGCACTTCATGGAACCCGGCAAAGGAATTCTTGTGTTCATCCATGATTTTTAGCAATATGGCTTGTTCCTCTTTAGGGAGACGGTAATCCGTGAGTTCGTGGAAAGAACGGCGGATCACCTGAAAACCGGCTTTCAGAATCAGAACGACCATGACCAAAGCGATCACCGGATCAAGTATCTGCAATCCCGTTAATCTGACGATCAGCAAGCCTGCCAGGACACCGCTGGTGGAGAAAATATCCGCGTTGATGTTGTTGGCCAGCGCTTCGATGGCGGTGGAATCAGTGGAGTTGGCCACCTTTTTCAAATGACGTGAAAGCAGAATGCTGGAAACGACCGAGGTCAGCATAACCCCGATGCCGGACCAGGACGGGTCCATGATCGTTTTATCGATGATACGCATAATTGCCGAATGGGTGATGAAGTAGGCCGCGGCGATGATCAAAAGTCCCTGTATAATGGCCGCGATACCTTCCATCTTGCCGTGCCCGAAAGGGTGATCCTCATCCTCGGGTTTACTGGCGGCGCGTACCGCCAGGAAAATCACCCCGATGGAGAAAAGGTCAAGGGCGCTATCCGCCGCCTGGGCGGTAATACTGATACTATCAGTCAGAAAGGCAACAATGACCTTAAGCACGATCAAGGCGATCACGGTGCCTAAAGCCAGCGCCACGGCGCCATTTTTGGTGGATAATTTATTCGTCATAATTTTCCGTATAAAAAAAGCCACAGGAAATTTAGTCCTGTGGCTTCTAACCACTGCTTACCGCCCGGCAATTATTTTCCATAATGCCTGTTCTAGTAGAGAGTAGCATATCAAATCTGAGCGTGGCTTGTCAACGGAATCCAGAGAAAATGTCAATGTTCTACGATAATGACAGTAGTTAACTGTTCAGGGAAAATGTCAGTATGAAGGAAGAAGTGACATTGAGCCGTAAAGAACAGCAAAGACTAATGATACTCAATCGGATAACAAGGAATGA
>JAQTOJ010000111.1 GCA_028713395.1 Dehalococcoidales bacterium
GTTTTTCATCGTTTGTTCGAATCTGGACATCAGGGTAGATACGGTCTGGACAAATTCCGCCATGAATTCCACTCTCACGAACATCAAGGCTTTGGCTTCTGTGTTGCCGAACGCTAAAAGCTTGGTGCCTGGGGGTATTTCCAGTTCCCGCCGCGCTTCTGCCGGTATGGCGATCTGTCCGCGTTCGCCCACGGTCACCGCCCCGTAAAATTTGGGGATTTTATCCATGATGTTATAAACCATTTCTACCTCCTATTGGGGTATGCTATACATACCATAGCATACTTATCATACCTGGTTCATAGGTAAAAACTATTATTTTTCCCAAAGAAAAAAGGTGGTTGCGCGAAGGCAACCACCTTTTATACGTGTCAAACCGGCAAACTAAAGAATGATGCCCTTTTCTTTCAGCCCGGCAATGTCCTCCCATGAATAATCGACGCTCAATAAAATCTCTTCGGTATCCTGTCCTATCTCCGGGGCGGCTTTTTTCACCTCGGCGGGATTCTCCACGAATTTCACCGGCGTCATCACCACCTTGACATTGGTGGCGGTGGGATGATGCAGTGGCACAAAGAAGTTATTGGCCAGCGCCTGCGAATCGGCAATGACTTCCTGCGGGCTTTGCACGCGGCCGTAAATGACGTTATGCTGCCGGAACAAAACCTCCCATTCTTTCTGGGTTTTCTTCGCCATTTCGGCATCGATGATTTTGATCAATTCTTCGCAGTGCTCGAACCGTGTGGCAATAGTATTGAACCTGGGGTCTTGTTCCAGTTCCGGCCGCCCGATGGCTTTACAAAAGCCGCTCCAGGTCAAATCCGGCTGCAAATTCGCCAGCCAGAACCATCGGTCGTCCTTCGTTCGGTAGTTGTTCCAAATGGGATTGCGGGCTTTGGTGCGGTCGTGTTTGACCGGCTCCCTTCCCAATAAAGCCGGTTGTATGTCTTCCGCGTCTGTCCAGACGCCTGTTTGGTACAAGGAAAACTCCAGTTTTTGCCCTTTGCCTGTCTTCATTTTGTGAATATAGGCCGCCAGGACGCCGCCGGTCATGTGCGCGCCCACCACGCGGTCCATCATGCCGCCGCGCTGGGGTGGCGGGGTGCCGTTAGGTTCGCCCATCATGTACATTAAACCGGAACGCGCCCAGGCCGCCGCATAATCAAAACCCCGTTCATCTTTATCAGGACCGACCGTGCCGTAGCCGGTGAGCACGGCATAGACCACCGAGGGGTTGATTTTCTTCAGCGTGGCGTAATCTGCTCCCAGCTTCTCCAGCGTGCCTACCTCGTAGTTGGTCATGAAGATATCGGCCCATTTCACCAGTTTGTAAAAAGCATCGCGTCCCTCTTTTGATTTTAAGTTGAGCGCGATACCCCTTTTCCCCCGGTTGAGAAATTGAAAATACCAGCCGATATTCCCGTAATCTTTTTCTGCTTTGGCAATTTCTTCCGCCGTGATCGGCAACCCGATACCGCGGGCCATGTCGCCCGTCAGGGGTTCCACTTTGATCACATCCGCGCCCCAATCCGCCATCGCCGCGGCTGCGGCCGGCACGGCCACCACGTGCCCCATTTCTAATACTTTTACACCTTCAAGTACGCCAGACATCGCAATTCACTCCTTCCGCATATCAAAATTTTTACGAATTTGCTTAATATCACAATATACTTTTTTACGGTTGCGGGCAAATTCAACCCGGCTGTAAATCCGTTCGAATTTGCTGTGGACATTTGCTATAATGCGAACTTGGAGTTGGCAAAAAAGCAGAACTGATAAGCTTACCATTAATTATTGGGCCTGCCGCTGGAAAATCTGCTGATATGGATGTACTATTAAGAGAGTAACTAAATATCGGTGGTGGCATTGGAATCCCGGCATGGCCTGAAAAAGAATCGATGTAAAAGTTAGGCGTGCCCGGTATCGCGGCGGATTTATGAAAATGAAAAGACAATTCACCTGAGAGGACTGCTAAAATAGAATGAAGTTTACCAAAATGCAGGGCGCCGGCAATGACTTCGTGGTAATCCGGACGAGAATAGAAAACCGCGATTGGTCGAAACTGGCGGTAGATATGTGCAACCGTAATTACGGCGTGGGCGCAGACGGGTTATTATTACTCCTCCCTTCAAAAGTCGCTGACTTCAAAATGCGTATCTTGAACGCGGACGGTTCCGAATCTAAGGCTTGCGGCAACGGTATGCGTTGCCTGGTAAAATTGTTCCTCGATGAAGCGGATGCAGAACGCAAAGACACCGAGGTCACTATCGAAACAGTCGCCGGTATCCGGCGCGCCAAAATTCACCGCCGCCAGGGCAAGGTCACGGAAATCCAGGCGAGTATGGGTGAACCGCGGGTCGGGCACAACGGCGAATCTGTGACACTGCATAAAGACAGCAATATAGTTGACATAACTAATGACATGAACCGCCTGGTCAAGGTGGACGGCAAGGATTTATTATTACACCTCGTGACGATCGGTAACCCGCACGCGGTGCATTTCACCAAAGATGATATTACCGAATATCCGCTCTCTAAAATCGGGCCTAAAGTAGAACAACACCGTTTATTCCCGGATGAGACCAATTATGAAGTCGTCAAAGTTTTGAACCGGCGGGAAGTGGAGGCGCGCGTTTGGGAGCGGGGAGTGGGCGAAACGTTGGCTTGCGGCAGCGGCGCCTGCGCCATCACCGTCGCCGGCAGATTATTGGGCTACCTGGATAGTAAAGTCGATGTGAAATTACCCGGAGGCACTTTAACCGTCGAATGGCAAGGTCAGGGAGAAGTTTTTCTCAGCGGCCCGGCCGTGACGGTTTACAGCGGCTCCTGGTCGTAAAATCTCCACATCACAATTATAATTTACTGGAGTTTGAAATATGCGTTTATCTCATAAGGTAGAGAAACTACCTCCGTATTTATTCGTGGAAATTTCCCGGAAAATCGCTGAGAAAAAAGCTAAAGGTGAAGATGTCGTCAGCTTCGGCATTGGCGATCCCGATATCCCTACGCCGGCGCACATTATCGAACGTCTCTGCAAAGAAGCCCGGATCCCCGCCAACCAGCGTTATCCGGAATCGGAAGGGTTACCGGCTTTGCGGCAGGCCATCGCTGCCTGGTATGAAAAAAGATTCGGGGTCAAACTGGACCCGGATAAAGAAGTGGCGCCGCTCATCGGTTCTAAAGAAGGCATCGCGCACATCGCTTTTTGTCTGCTCGATCCCGGCGATACCGCGCTGGTGCCGGATCCCGGCTATCCGGTCTATGCCTTCGGCACTAATCTCGCCGGCGGACGTCCTTATTTCCTGAATCTGACGGAAAAGAACGGGTATCTGCCGGAGTTTAACCGTATTCCTGAAAACATCCTGGAAAAAACCAAGGTAATGTGGCTCAATTACCCCAACAATCCTACCGGCGCTGTGGCTGACCTGGATTTTTTCAACAAAGCCGTTGAGTTCGCGAAAAAGTATAACATTTGTATCTGTCATGACGGACCTTATTCGGAGGTCGCCTTTGACGGCTATAAACCCGTGAGTTTCCTTCAGGCGGAGGGCGCCAAAGATGTCGGCATTGAATTCCACTCGCTCTCCAAGAGTTTCAATATGACCGGCTGGAGAATCGGTATGGCCGTGGGCAACGCGGAAGCGATCGATGCCTTGAAACGTATGAAATCGAACCTGGATTCCGGCATCCCCCAGGCGATCCAGTACGCCGCCATTGAAGCCTTGAACGGCCCGCAGGATGCCATCAAAGAACACAATGATATCTATCAGAGACGCCGCGATTTGGTGGTGGAAACACTGAATAAAATGGGTTTGCAGGCGCAGTTGCCTAAAGCCAGCCTTTATGTCTGGGCAAAAGTCCCGGAGGGTTTCACCTCCGCCGAATTTGCCGCCGATTTGTTGGATAAAGTAGGTGTGGTGGTCACACCCGGCAGCGGCTATGGCCGCAACGGCGAAGGTTATGTGCGGCTGTCTCTGACCATCCAGGACGCCATCTTGATCAAGGGACTCTCCCGCATGGCGGATTGGCATGACTCCAAAAATATCATGCGTTACAAGAGATAACTTTACATAATACCAGAAGGGCATGAGAGAACAATATGAGTAAAAACACCGTCCCGGTGATATCGTCCCGCGAGCGTGCTTTACTCGTGACCGTCGGGGTGAAGGGCGATGCCGCTGTTGTCTCTCCTGAGGTCTCCCAGGCAGAACTGGTGGAACTGGCATTTTCCGCCGGTGTTGATGTCGCCGGTAAAATCATTCAAAACCTGAATAATCCCGTGCCGGCAACCTATATCGGCAAGGGCAAGCTCGCCGAGATCATCGAAATGAAATCCACGACAAACTACGATGTCGTGATCTTCGATGACGAACTCAGTCCTTTGCAGCAGAAAAACCTGGAAGACGAGCTCAAGGTCAAGGTCATCGACCGGGTAGCTTTGATTCTGGATATCTTCTCCAAACGCGCCCGCACCCGTGAAGGCAAATTACAGGTGGAACTGGCACAGCACCAGTATCTTTTGCCCAGGCTCGCGGGACAGTGGAGCCATCTGGAAAGATTGGGCGGCGGCATCGGCACCAGAGGCCCGGGTGAATCCCAGTTGGAAACTGACCGGCGTCTCATCAAGAAGCGCATCCAGAAACTCGAAGAACAAATTGAAAAGATCCGCGATCAGCGTTACCTCAATCGTCAGAACCGTATCCGCAGCGGCATTCCGGTGGTGGCGCTGGTCGGTTATACCAATGCCGGTAAAAGCACTTTATTGAATGCCCTTAGCCAGGCCGGTGTCGAAAGCGAGAATAAAGTCTTTACCACTTTGGATCCCACGACACGGCGCATTAGATTACATAATGATAAGACCATTTTGTTGAGCGATACGGTGGGGTTTATCCGCAAACTGCCGCCGGTCATCGTTTCCGCCTTTCGCGCCACTCTTGAAGAACTGGCCGAGGCCGATCTGTTGTTGAATGTCGTGGATTTTGCTTCACCCCATGCCGCGGAAGAATGTCAGACCGTGGAAACTATTTTGTCGGATCTGAAACTCGATGTGAAACCGCGGATCACCGTTTTGAATAAAATCGATAAACTGCTGGAAAAAGATAAAACCTGGTCGGAAGAACTTGCCCTTGATTATTTTTATTCCATGCCGCGTGACGACGATAAAAATACCGTTTTTGTTTCCGCTGCTAAAAAATGGGGCTTAACCCAACTGTTAACCCGGACCGCGGAGATTTTAGCCTATAAAAGCGGTTATCACCCCTCAGTTTGAAGCTGCGACGCGCTGTAAGCCAAAAATAGACCGTTTCACCTTTTCCGGAGTATTTAGATACTGCTGACCTCATCAATAACCGGGATATTTTTTGGGCTAACCACATTTTTCAAGTATTGAGAAATATGGCTTTTTCTGTATAGTTATATTTACTGAATATATTATCTACTTACTTTTCGTGGAACTTTTACTTTCTTTGAATTTTACATTTATTTGTAAAACTATTATTCCCGGGAATTTCATGTTTTGTTTTACAACCAAACCTGTAATTGTAATTATTGAGAACCGCTGCCGTTAACCGAAGACTCTGCGGTAGTGGACGCGCTTCAATCGATCATCAACTCCAGTCAATCCAGCCCATGATTTATGTAAACCCGCCTCGATTTCCCCAGATTATAAGGGCGCATAATATATGTTATGTAAAGTGGGTGTAGGCACGAGTACCCCCAAAAAAGACTACGTAACAAAAAATTATGAAGGAGCCCTAAATGATAGTCCAGTGTTCTAACAACCAGTGTAAATTGTTTGGCTGGTGCAGCCATTCTAACCCTCATATTCACCGGGACAACTGTAAACCTACCGGCTACGGTAGTAATGAAAGCCCCACAAGTCATTGTAGCGATTGTATTGAAGTCCACGGTTTTTCCTTTCGGGAACTACATTCTAGCACATAGTCAATGTCAAGCCTAACGGTTTTGTACCAAAAACTTTGACTTTACGTGCTTCATTCCGTTCTTTGTCCGAAAGGAAAATACAATTTTAGGAGAGGTTAAGTGGACGAATACTTAAAGCAGTACGAAGAAATACAACAGTCACATCCTGATTTTGAAATGGATTACGAGACTTTTATTGCCGGTATGCAAGACTTTTTGGATTTGGTCGCCGATCATATCGAACAAACCGAACCTTATGCAGTCAATACAATTAAAGCTTTACGTCACTCAAGGAGGTCATTTTAATGGTAAGGAAATCAACATTACGTAAAATGACACAGGAGGCGAAAGCCTTAGCCAAAATCAGAAATGAATTGCAATCGATTACCCGCCGTTTGAACACCCGCATCACTGCCATCATGGAAGTCGAAAAGATTGCCAGGGTGGACAGTTTCAGAGCTACAGAGGTTACATTGCCAAAAACCCTTACAGATGATTGGAACGATTGGAGCCAGCTAATCAAAGACCTTGAATCACTAAATCCGGCC
>JAQTOJ010000112.1 GCA_028713395.1 Dehalococcoidales bacterium
CCCTTAGACAGAGACCCAATTTCATCATCATCGGTGAAATCCGCGGCGCAGAGGGCTCCATCGCCTTCCAGGCCATGCAGACCGGTCACTCCTGCATGAGCACCTTCCACGCTTCTTCGGTGACCAAACTGATCCAACGTATCAGCGGCAACCCCATCAGTGTCCCCAAATCATACGTGGATAATCTGAACGCCGTAGTCATCGCCCAGCAGGTGCGCCTGCCCAACGGCAAAAACGGGCGCCGCGTCACCAGTATCAACGAGATCGTTGGGTACGATTCAGTGGCGGATAGTTTCTCCTTTATCGAAGTCTTCCGCTGGAAACCCCTGGAGGACGCCTTTGATTTCCGCGGGAACAATAACTCCTTCCTCTTGGAGGAAAAATTAGCCCCCAAAAGAGGCATTTCTTATGAAAACCGGGCGCAAATCTATTCCCAGATCAGACAGCGCGCCGAGGTTTTAAGAAGACTGGCGGAGCATAAAATATTCGGTTTCCACGAGGTTTACGGCCTGCTCTCTAAAGCCTACCGTGAAGGTTATTTCCACTAAAAAGGATAAGCATCATGAGCATATTCAGCAACGCCTGGGGACAGGTGAAAAAGAAAATAAGCGCTCCCAAACACACCGGCAAAAAAGAACCGGCGGATAAAATCGCCATGGTCATGAGCGGCGAGGATGTCGCGGAAACCCATGTGGTGGCAAATGCGGTGACACCGGAAACGATGAACGCCGCCACGCCTACTACCCCATCCATTGCATCAGATGCTCCAGCCAACCCCGCGCCAACCGTAGAGGCTGCGCCGGGAGCTGTAGCAACAGACACTACAGCCCCTCCGGTGGTAACTGCATCTACCACAGAGCCGGTGGCCGCCGCAAGCGCATCTACCATGCCAGCCGCCTCTCCTGCGGCGCCTCCCCCGGTCCCGGACCAGTTGAACCCGGCGGACGATACGCAAAAAAAATCTATGTTCTCGGATCTTTTCCAGCAGGTGGAAACCAAGGCGGAAACGCCACTGGACAAGTTAATAAATTCCCTTTCGGACGTAGACATGACCGAATTGTTAGCCGAGACCGAAGAACTGAAATCCATAATGCACGATTGGAAGCATTAACTAATACTGTGAACAGGATGAAAAAATATGAGTCCAACATTTAACGCCACCCCTGAAGAACTGGAAGTTTTCATGCAGGAAGCCGATGAGCAATTGCAACTATTGGATGAAGACCTGGTGAACCTGGAAAGAGAAGGCATGAATCCGGGTTTGATACAGGAAATTTTCCGGGCGGCGCATACGCTCAAGGGTTCCTCCGCCATGCTGGGTTACGAGCGGATGTCACAAGTGGCGCACACCATGGAAACGCTGTTGGATAATATCCGCAACGGCGCCCAGGTGATCAACTCTACGATCATCGATACCCTGCTGCATGGGCTGGACGCGTTGAAAGAGTTGCGCTGTGAATTACTATCTCAGGATAACCAGGTAAATGTGCAGAATGTGATCAGCGAACTCAACAACCACCTGGGAAAAGACAGCCCGCCCGCTCCGGCGAACAATAACAAGATCAGCATCAATAAGAAAATGGATGAACTGATCAGTAAATTACGCCGCGATGGTAATAATATTTACCACATGAAGATAGAGCTGGATAGGAACAGCACCTGGAACGCGGTGAGGTTTTTCCAGATATTGGACGAATTGAGAACCCGCAGCGTCGTGGTCAACTCCCTGCCGACGATGGAAGACATAGAAACCGGCAAGGTTGACTATACCTTGGAACTGATTATCGGCACCCAGGCGGAAAACGCCGCTATCGTAACCGCGGTGAAAAACATCGAGGATGTTACTTCGGTGAACATCGAGCTATATCAGGACGGCATGGTGGCGGTGAAAGAAATTGAAACACCCGTTAAACCGCCGGAACCGGAGCATAAAGACGCGGGCAAAAACAACAGCGCCGCGGTGAAAAAAGACGGTAATTTTACGCAGACTATCCGGGTGGACGTGCGTGTGCTGGACACGCTGATGAACATGGTGGGAGAGATGGTGATCGACCGCAACCGGATACGCCAGCTCGCCCGCCAACTGGAACTGAAATATGAAGACGACGAGGACGTGAAAAACCTTTCGCAGACTTCTAACCACATTATGAAACTTGTCAACGAACTTCAGGAACAGGTGCTGCGCGCCCGCATGTTGAAGATCGGCACGATCCTGAACAGCTTCCCCAGATTGGTGCGCGACCTGGCGCATACTGCTAATAAAAGAATCGATTTCATTGTCGAAGGGCAGGAAACGGAACTTGACCGCAGTATCATCGAACAGGTCAAAGACCCGCTGATCCACCTCTTGAGGAATTCGGTAGATCACGGCATCGAACCACCGGTGGAAAGATTGGATGCCGGTAAAGCGGAAGCCGGCGTGATCAAATTGGCGGCCTACCAGGAACAAAATCATATCGTTATCAAGATCAGCGATGACGGCCGGGGCATTCACCCGGATAAGATCCGTAAAGCCGCCATCAAGAAACAGATCATTTCCGAAGAAGATGCCCGGCGTATGCCGGACGAAGAGGTGTACAATCTTATCTTTGTCTCCGGCTTGTCCACCGCTGAAAAAGTGACCGAGGTTTCCGGCCGTGGTGTAGGCATGGATGTGGTCAAGACCAACATCGAAGGGCTGGGCGGAGCGGTGAACCTACGCAGCGAGCCCGGCAAAGGCACGGAATTCACCATCCGCTTGCCGCTCACGCTGGCGACTACTTACGGCTTACTGGCTACTTCTTCACGGGTCACCTATGTTATCCCTATTGCCACCACCGTTGAAATCTTCAAACCCCGTGACGGTGACATCCAAACAGTCGTAGGCAGGGAGGTGATCCGTTTCCGGCAAAATGTTTTACCGTTGGTACGTCTCAACCGCGAATTCGGTAACCAGGTACAGAACGATAACCCGCCCGGTGAATTTATTGTGGTCATCAAGGTGGGGGAAAAACAGGCTGGACTTTTGGTGGACTCGGTGGCGGAGCCGATCGAATCGGTGGTGAAATCACTCGGCAAATATGTCGGCAGCGTGCGCGGTGTCGCCGGGGCGACGATTTTAGGCGATGGACAAGTGGCATTGATATTGGACGCCGCCACTCTGGTAGCCAACGCGAACCTGATGAAATATTCGACAAACTAATAAGGAGGGCGCTGTTAACAGATTCGTGAATAACGTGTAACTGAATTGTTCTGATCGTTAGACTATTGAACGCGTCACTATAGGAGGATTATGGGAATGACGAATAGTATGACATTCGATCTGGCCGGTTGGAGTAAACTGGCGCGGATCGGGAGCACCAACGCGATCGTCGGCTTATCGCAGATGCTGAACCAGGAAATCACCATCTCTGCCTTAAGCCTGGACGAAGTTTCGCTGAAAAACTCGGATACATTGATCGGGCGGCCGGATACCCAGGTGATCGGCATTTACCTGTTGTTTTCCGGCGTCACCAACGGGCAGATTTTACTGGTTTTCCAGCCCAAGGTGGCATTTGAGCTGATCGATATGGCAATGTCCATGCCCCCGGGAACCACAACGACCCTGGGCGAAATGGAAAGATCGGTACTGGGAGAAATGGGTAACATTGTCGGCACCTATTTCCTGAACGCCGTGGCCGACCATATCCAGGTAATACTCATGCCTTCACCGCCGGCCGTGGTCCAGGATGTCGGCGGCGCCGTCGTCGGCTCGGTATTGGCGGAAGCCTTTGCCGTCCACGAATCTATTTTCGTGATCCGGTTGTTGTTCGAAGCCATCGGCAGAAAGATCGAAGGCAAATTCTTGATTTTACCCGCAGCCGATTAATAACGTTGCTAATGCAAGGAAAAGGGGTTCCAATGGTAGTCAGTGAAATAGAAACGGTGGTGGTGGGACTGGGTGAGCTCAAAATATCCCAAAACGTGGGCATGGTCTTGTCTTGTATCGGCCTGGGCTCCTGCATTGCGCTTTGTATGTATGACCCCTTCTACAAACTCGGGGCGATGGCGCATATGGTACTACCCTCATCTTTAAACGGCAGTGAATACGCCGCGCCTGCCAAATATATTAATACCGGCGTGACCAATACTTTAAAAAAGTTCCGGGAAAACGGCGCCGTGCTGAATCGCACCCAGATCAAAATCGTTGGCGGGGCCAGTGTGCTGAACATCCCCGGCGAACACAAATTGAATATCGGTGAAAGAAACATCACCGCGGTGAAACAGGCGCTCGCTCAGCAAGGTTTAGCGATACATGCTGCCGATATCGGAGGCACACTGGGCAGATCGGTCAATTTGTACCTCAGGTCCGGCAGATGTGTTGTGAAAGCCTCAGGGCAGAAGCCGTTCGAAATTTAGAATCCAGTCAATATTGAAGGAAAAACCAAAAAAACATTAATTATCAAACAGAGGAGCAAAACAGGATGAAAAAAATACTCATTGTTGACGACGCCGCCTTTATGCGTATGAGATGCAACCGGTTACTCACCGAAAAAGGGTACAACGTAGTTGAGGCAGCCAACGGGCTGGAAGCATTACAGAAGTTCAAACAGGTGCATCCGGACGCCGTGCTGCTGGACATCACCATGCCGGAGATGGATGGCATCGAGACCCTGAAGAAACTGAAGGAACTTGATTCTAATATCTGCGTCGCCATGGTCACCGCCATGGGGCAGCAATCGATGGTCATCGAAGCCTTGAAATTAGGGGCCAAAGACTTCGTGGTAAAACCCTTCGATGCCGACCGTGTACTGGCCGCCGTGCAAAGAATCGTAGGCAATTAAAAATCTAATTGGGAAAACGACGATGGCAGAGAAAATAAAAGTCCTGGTGGTAGATGATTCCGCCTTTGCCCGGCACGTAATTGCGCGGGAACTGTTGATGGATCCGGATATCCAGATATTGGGCTTTGCCCGCAACGGCATCGAAGCCGTCCAGAAGACGTTCGAGCTGAAACCAGATGTGATCACACTGGATGTGGAAATGCCGGAAATGAACGGGCTGCTGGCGCTCAAACAAATTATGAATGCCCAACCGACCCCGGTCATCATGATCAGCAGCTTAACGACCGAGGGCGCGGAAGTGACCATGCAATCTCTGGAAATGGGCGCCGTGGACTATTTCCTTAAGGAATCACCTTCGAATCCGCTGGGTTTTTACACCGGTGAAAATAGCCTGAATCCCAAAATAAAGCTGGCCGCCAAAACCAGGGTATTCAAACCGTCGGTAAAACCGGCAACGCCTGCCGGTGTGAAATACAATGACCACGCGGCTGGATTGCGCATCGTGCCGGACGTGCTGGTGGTGATCGGGTGTTCCACCGGGGGACCAAAAGCGCTTTATCAGGTAATACCGGAATTACCCAAAGACCTGCCGGCGGCCGTGCTCGTTGTGCAGCATATGCCGCCCGGGTTCACGAAATCATTGGCGGAGCGGTTGGATAGCCTTTCCCACCTGGATGTCAAAGAAGCGGAAAACGGCGATAAGCTGGTAACCGGCCAGGTTTATGTGGCCCCCGGCGGTTATCATATGGAAATCAATAAAGGACTGTTTATTGTCCTAACCAAAAATCCGCCGGTCTGCGGCGTCCGCCCTTCGGTGGATGTCACTATGCTTTCAGTCGCGAAAACTATGGGATCATATTGCGTCGGTGTCGTCATGACAGGTATGGGCAGCGATGGCACGCGCGGCGCTGCCGCCATCCATACCGCCGGCGGTAAAATTCTGGCGGAGGATGAAAGCACCGCCGTCGTTTGGGGCATGCCGCGCAGCGTGATCGAAACCGGTAATGCCAACCGGATCGCCCCTGTCACCGATATCTCCAGTGAAATTCAAATGCTCGTAACGGAAAGAAAAAGCCATGATCACGTTAAATGATACCGAGTACACTTTCTTAAAAGAAAAGTTGTTCAAGCTGACCAAGCTGGATCTTGACGGTTATAAAAGCCAGCAGATCCGGCGGCGCTTGAATTTATATATTAACAAACAGGAAAACGAAACTATCTTTACCTATTGCCACGCCCTGGAAAACGAACCGGACAAGGTGCGTAATTTGCTGGATTTCCTGGCCATTAACGTTTCCGAATTTTTCCGGGACAGCGAACATTTTGATGTTTTGAGAAACCATATTCTGCCGGACATGATGAAACGAACCCCCCGCCTTAATTTATGGAGCGCGGCCTGTTCCGCCGGTCAGGAGGCTTATTCGCTGGCTCTGATCATGGAAAATTACGGGAAAAACACCCCCTACCGCATACTGGCTACCGACATCGATGAAAGCGCCCTCAACCAGGCAAAGAACGGCGGGCCCTACACGAAAGAAGATGTGCGCCGCGTGGAACCGCCTATGTTAGCCAAATGGTTTACGATCAAACCGCAGGGGTATACGGTGGCGGACAAGCTGCGATACAAAGTGGATTTCAGGCATTTCAATCTCTTGAACGATAGTTTTG
>JAQTOJ010000113.1 GCA_028713395.1 Dehalococcoidales bacterium
CATATAGGTGGGTAAACAGCAGCAAACTGCTGACTCCTTAGTTTCACCCACCCTACGAGCTACTACGCTAAACACACCCCTACGGAAAAACCGCACTAATACTGTCACGCGCGGCTTTAGATTGCTTCGTCGTCCCGACTTTATCGGGACTTCTCGCAAAGACGAATTGCACACAGGCGAGACGCCTGTGACTGAGGTAGCGCGGATACCATTTTATGTGTGGGTTTGTAAGACTAGATGCTTCGCCGCTGCGTGCTCTCAGAATGATGCCGACTATTCTCTTCTCAACACCATTTTAGCTAAATCCCAGGTGTATTCGTAGAGATGCATGCCTTTGCTCATGGCGATCAATTCGCCGTCTTCAACTCCAATTTCCGCGGACATATATTCCTTTAAAAGTTGTATGGCCGCGAGGTTGGAAGGGAAGCCTGCCCATAAATCCCAACTGCGGAAATAGACATAAAAATCCAGTTTGTTATCCTTGATGCGGGTATCGATGGAGCGGAGGCAGGGAGGGTCGGGGAGATAGATGGCCTGCGGATCGCCGACGGTCATAAAGGCCTGGTTGGTGTTGGGGCCGCCTTCCTTGTACATCTTGATGACTTCCGCGATCTGTTTTTCCAGGTACTGCCCGTAGGTATATTGCTCGCCTTCGGCTTTATGCGCGGTCATCAAATAGGGTAAATAATTATCGATGTATTCCATGGTGGTGGGGGCGGGGACACCCTGGGGCACGTCAGGGATGATGGGCCGGGTGCCGGGGAACTTGATTTCCACAACCGCCAGATCCAGTTGTTTGCGGCGCTGTCCGGCGTAGCTGCCCCGATCGATTTTATAATCATAGCCGCTATCCAGCATGTTTTTCAGGCAGAGGAACCAGGCTTCGGAAAGGTCGCGGGCGTTCATCACGGAGATTTTCATGGGATGCTCCCCTTAAAAAGTATAGTCAGTTTTCGCTAACCATAATATCACAAATCACTGAAGACTTTCGGGGCTTGCTGAGCCATGATTTCCTTGATTTTATTGGCTACAGCGCGCATCTCCGGTTGGGCGGCGGCGCCGGTGCGTAATTTGATGATATGCCGTATTTCCCGGAAGTTCCAGGTACAGATGATTTCCGTGGCGCAGGCATTGGGCAAGACGTAGCGGGCGATTTCCGCTTTTATACCCGCGGCAAGCAACTGGCGGTAAACATCCCAGGCAGACTGCATAGCTTTTTCATACATTACCGGTACATCGGCCTGGGCGGCGGCGGTGATTTCGGGCGGGGTGATGTAGTCGCCCTGCGATTCTTTGACATAACGCTGGCTGCGCTGCGAGTAGGCGGCGATGCGGTGGCGCACCAGTTCGTGGGTGACGACACGAGAGGCTTTGATGTAAAAAGTGGCGGAGGCGTGTTCGATCAGGCTTTCATGGCCTTTTTTGATCTTGGAAAGCAGCCAGTTTTCGTTGGTGCCGAGTTTATTGCCGCTGGCATAAGAGAGGCGTCCCGCCTGCTCCACCAGTTGTTCGGCGGAAGGCGTGATCGCCAGCAGTTTTACTTCAACGTTGTAATCCATGTCTTCTCCTAAGGTTTGGGATATTGGTTGGATTATTTACGGAAGAGGCTTAAAAAGCGGTCTTCATATTCCGGGAAAAGATCCCAGCGGTCGAGTTCCGATTTCAGTTCGCGCGGGTCGAGGGCGCCGTTTTGTACCAGCCGGAACATCTCCGTAATGCGGTAGCGCACATCGGAAGGAATGCCTTTAGTATCTATCTCGAACAGGCCGCGGGCATGCAACTGACTGACATTTTCCTGGACGGAGCGGCTGGTCATTTCGAAGATAAATTTGATCAGCGCTACATCCCATAATTCGTCCACGCCTTTGATGATGGCGGTCAAGGGGTCGCCACGCCGGTCGATATCCGCGTTCAGTTTTTCCACGGTCAGAGGCAGACTGTTGGAGACGATGTTCAATTCTTTGGGCTCGTTTTTATAAGCGTAAAGTAAAGCGGGCGAGTTTTTGCCGTAGACTTCGGTCAGATAATCGAAATAGCGGCGGGCGTTGGCGCTGAAGCCATCCAGGTTGTTGAGGTAGTAGGGGGTGACGATGCGCGGCTTTTCCGCCAGCACGCGGCCTTCACGCACCACGGTTTCGTTGGTATTCACATCCGGGTTGGCGTAAATGGGCTCGGTGACGAGGTAGTAATAGATATTGGTCGTACCGAAGGTGAGCAGGTTGCTCTTCGGGGTACGCAGGATTTCCGTCCTGGCGACCGCCTCTTTGATTCTGGCGTCATCTATTTCCACTATCCCGCCCCAATGTGCCGTTTCAATAATAACTCTCCCTTGCGCAAAGAGCCTATTCCAGAGGAAGAGGGATTTTGACCTTTAATTCCCCCTTTATCCCCCTTTAACAAAGGGGGATAATCATGTGAGTTACTGTAGTTCTACCAACTCGCGGCGGTAGTCGTTTAAGTGTTCCAGGTACTGTGATTCCATCTGAGCGATGACACGCCGCCATTCTTCCTGGAACTGCGGGTGCCGTTCGATATCGATATTACTCATATCCATCTGGGCGTTGGCGCCGCGTTGCTGCTGTAAAGCCTGCTGGAGCTTGGCGGCAAACTGCATTTTCACCTGTTCGTAGGCTTGCTTTTTCTGCTGCTCGCCTTCATTGGTGAAATGGTTCAGAATGTAGCGGATCTTGTTGAATACGTTTTCCACGTTGGTCTTATCTTTCTTGAGCAATTTGATGCCGTCCATAGCTTTGCGGGTGGTTTTCTTCACGATTTCATTACGAGGAAGATCGATACCGCGCACGAGCACCTCCACCGCGCCCTGGGTGACGTAAACGCGTTCTTCGTCTTTGAATTTACTGACTTCGGCCAGCAGGTTGATATCATCCTTAAGGTATTTGGCAGCGATCTGCTCGCCCTGGGGTTTGAACTTCCACTGCATTTTTTCTTCCGGGGTGGCAGCCTCTATTTTATTGGCTTTCTCCATGGCAATTTCAAAGGCGCTTTTTATATCGCTCATCATATCTCCTTTTTAAGGCATAAAAATGTTCTGTAAATGAATTATACAAGATATGGGGAGAGAGGGGAAAGACATAACATGGCTTTGCCTTGACAAACCGTTCGTTAAATCCTTAAAGTGTAGCTTAATAAATAAACAGAAAGACGAACACATGAAGGGTAATGTAAAAATAGACCGGGAGCTCTGTAAGGGCTGTCTGGTGTGCATTGAGTTCTGTCCGAAAAAAGTAATTGCCCCCACTAATAAGGTCAATGCCGCCGGTTATGTGCCGGTCACGCCGGCGAACATGACGGACTGCACCGGCTGCGGCACCTGCGCCCTGGTTTGCGCGGAAGTGGCCATCGAGGTGTACCGTGAGTAAAGTATTGATGAGCGGGAATGCGGCTATCGGGGAAGCGGCCATCAGAGCGGGCTGTCAGTGTTACTTCGGCTACCCCATTACTCCCCAGAACGAACTCACCGAGTACATGGCGCAGAATCTGAGCCGCCGTAAAGGTTGCACTTTTATCCAGGCGGAGAGCGAGATTTCCGCCATCAATATGGTCTACGGCGCCAGCGTGGCCGGCGTGCGGGCGATGACCTCGTCCTCCAGTCCCGGCATCAGTCTGAAGCAGGAAGGCATTTCCTATTTAGCCGCCTGCGAATTACCAGCGGTGATCGTCAACATGTCGCGCGGCGGTCCCGGCCTGGGCAGTATTTCCGCCGCACAGTCCGATTATTACCAATCCACCCGCGGCGGCGGACACGGCGATTACCGCACGATCGTGTTGGCGCCTTCATCCGTGCAGGAACTGGCGGATTTCACGCATCGGGCTTTTGAATTATCCGATCAATACCTTGTGCCGGTGATCATTCTGGGGGACGGGATGATAGGGCAGATGATGGAGCCGGTAGAATTCAAACACGAAGCCCCGGCAGAATTGCCGATAAGAGAACGTGCTTTACGCGGCGCAAAAGGCAGAAACAGCCGCATTATCAAGACCTTTACATCCAACCCGGCGGAGCTGGAAGAAATCAACTGGAGCCTGTTCCGGCGTTACCAGCTCATCGAAAAAGAAGAAACGACTTCGGAGAGCTATCTGACCGAGGATGCCAAATTGATCTTGGTGGCGTTCGGTATCGGCGCTAGAATCGCTAAAGGGGCCATCAAAACCGCGCGCGCCAACGGCATGAAAGTAGGGCTTTTCCGTCCCATCACCCTGTGGCCTTTCCCCACGAAAAAACTACAGGAACTCGCTAAGACCACCAAGTTTTTCCTGGATTTCGAGATGAATATGGGGCAGATGGTGGACGATGTCCACCTGGCGTTGGGCGATAAAGCCAATATTTCGTTCTACGGAAGGCCCGGCGGCGTCATTGCCACACCGGCCGAAGTATTGCGCGTGATCACGCGGCTATATCACCAGAAAGGGCTGGACACAAAGAAATGAAAACTGTTTATAACCGCCCGAAATCTTTAAAAAAGAGGGTCTTTCACTATTGCCCCGGCTGCGGGCATTCCATCGCCCACCGGTTGATCTGCGAAGTGATCGATGAAATGGGCATACAGGACAAGACTGTCGGGATACCGCCACCGGGCTGCGCGGTCTTCGCGTATCATTATTTCGATGTCGATATGGCGGAATCGGCGCATGGACGAGGCGCGGCGGTGGGCACCGGGCTCAAGCGCGCCAATCCTGAGGCGATTGTATTCACCTACCAGGGTGACGGCGATCTTGCCGCCATCGGCACGGCGGAAACGATTCATGCCGCCAACCGCGGGGAAAAACTGACGGCGATCTTTATCAACAACGCGGTTTATGGCATGACCGGCGGCCAGATGGCCCCGACTACGCTATCACAAATGGTCACGACCACTACCCCTTACGGCCGCGATGAAAAGCTGGAAGGCTATCCCATTCGCATCAGCGAGATGATCGCGCTGACGAAAGGCGCGGTATACATCGAGCGGGTGGCGGTCAATTCACCGGCGCACATCATCAAAGCCAAGAAAGCGATCCGCAAGGCTTTTCAGGTACAGGTCGACGGGCTGGGGTACGCGCTGGTGGAAATACTATCGCCTTGCCCCACCAACTGGAAAATGACACCGGTGGAATCCTGGAAATGGGTGGACGAAGTGATGTCCAAAGAATTTCCGCTCGGAGTCATCAAGGATACGACCGGAGCGAAAAATGTTGATTAAAACCGTTTTCGCCGGATTCGGCGGACAGGGCGTGCTCTCCATGGGCTTGAACCTGACACAGACTGCCATGCGTGAAGGGAAACACGTCACTTATCTACCGGCTTACGGGGCGGAAATGCGCGGCGGCACCGCCAACTGTACGGTGGTGATTTCGGACGAAGAGATAGCCTCACCGGTGGCTTCATCGCCGGAGTTTCTGGTGGCCATGAACCAGCCTTCGCTGGTCAAATTCCAAAATCAGATCGATGCCGGCGGCGTAGTGTTTCTGAATACATCTTTGATTGATATCGAGGTCACACGCGGCGACGTTGAGGTTATCAGAGTAGCGGCGAACCAGATTGCCGAGGAACTGGGCAGCGTGCGTTCGGCGAACATGGTCATGCTGGGGGCTTTCGTGAGGAAAAGCAATCTCGTAGCCATCGATGCCCTGGTAGAAATGGTACGGAGTCTGCTGGAAAGCAAAGGCACGAAGATTTTTGCCGCTAATAAAAAAGCGCTGCTAGCCGGGTATGAGTTGTTGAAGTAGCCTTCGTCATTACGAGGAACTGAGTGACGCGGTAAACCCAGGGTGGGGATGGGTTACCCACCACCCAGAGATTGCTTCACCGCCTGCCGCGGATTCGCAATGACGGAAAAAGAACGATGCGTAGAGACGAACGGCAATTTTATGTTTATATTATGACGAATAAGGCAAACACTGTGTTTTACACGGGCGTGACTAACGATTTACTCCGAAGAGTGCTGGAACATAAAGAAAAGAAACTCGATGTATTTACAAGTAAATATAATATCAATAAGCTAGTGTATTATGAAGCGGGCGGAAATGCGGAAGGAGCGATACTTCGCGAAAAACAAATTAAAGCCGGTTCGCGGCAAAAAAAGATTGATTTAATCGTCAACCTGAATATTGGATGGAACGATTTATATGAAGAGCTAACTTCGTAATTCATTCGTCTTTGCGAGCGCAGAGCGGCAAACTCAGTGTGGGGACGGGCTACCCATCCCTGGGATTGCTTCACCCGCCTGGGGCGGTGTTCGCAATGACGGGAGAAGACGTAATAGGAGAAGTGTATGAACGTCACACAAGTTTCGGTGAGTCTGGATAATGTGCCGGGTAAGCTGCTGAGCATCAGTGAATTGCTGCGTACCGAAGGGATCAATATCCGTGCAGTTTCCGTGGCCGATACTTCCGATATCAGCACCGTGCGTTTTGTGACCGATAACCCCGCCAAAACTGTTAATGTTCTGAAAAGCCACGGCTA
>JAQTOJ010000114.1 GCA_028713395.1 Dehalococcoidales bacterium
TAAAGTCGGGACGACGAAGCAATCTAAAACCGTGCCATAGAGTATTAGCTGTGCTCTCAGGGAAGGCATCCCCTCCTTCCCATCCCCGATCTAATCGGGGATCCAGCGTTTTTTCACACACTATTTGTTGATTGTCTTTTGATTATTGCATCTTCTTTCCCCCGTTTCTGGTGGCACAGGCGTCCCGCCTGTGGGTATCCGTCTTTGCGAGAAGTCCCGTTAAAGATGGGACGACGAAGCAATCTAAAACCGTGCCATAGAGTATTAGCTGTGCTCTCAGGGAAGGCATACCCTCCTTCCCATCCCCGATCTAATCGGGGATCCAGCGTTTTTTCACACACTATTTGTTGATTGTTCATTGGTTTCCACGCATCCGTAGGGGCGGGTTTCAGTAGCTTGCTGCTGTTTACCCGCCCGTCTTTTCAGTAGCTCGTATCCTCTCTTTGTCATTATCGGGTTTAGCCCGATAATCCAGAAACATCGTCTTTGCGAGCGCAGCGCGGCAATCTCAAACCATTGTGTCATTCATTCCCCTATTGAAGCAAAATACCCTCTCTAGTCCTACCGTAACCATCTTCTCTCCCTCGATAGCCTGTCCCGTACGGAGTTTACCCCTTATGCGCGACTTCATCGCCATCCCGTATGAATTTGGATGAATCGGGACTTGATACGGGGATACGGGAGGAGAGAGTAGAGTGAGGGTGTAACTTCCCCCAACCCCCGCGCCAAAATCCCCTTGCCCTTCCCTGTTGCCCCATGCTATCCTTTACCACGCCCTGCCTTATCGCCTACTCGTCGGCGGTCAATCCTGGATTGCGCTCTTTATCAACCAAAGACCTATTTGATACAAAACGAATACCTGTTATTAGTATTTGATATTTTGTATTTATCGGGATTTCGTGTTTCGTATTTAGGATTTAATGTTTTGTATCTGGAATTTGTTTCTCCATTCTGGCAAAACGAATCGAGCGTACCTTCACAATTGAATCAGCTTTTCCCCCTCATTTTAGGCACGGAATTGTTCTCTTCTTACTTTCGGCTTGCCAAAACCAAAACGAATACCCTGTCTTGGGGATTTCGGATTTCGTGCTTCGGATTTAGATATTGGTATTAGTGTTTGAGTTTCTTTGACATCTCCCCTCTCCTGTTTTAAAATTTTGCTGGATTTTTATAAACCGGTGGAATCGGCCTGACCGGAGGAAAACGTCTATGAAAATGCAGGAAATATTGATTGCCCCGTGCGGCATGAATTGCGCTATTTGTATGGCTTACCAGCGGGATAAGAAGCAGTGCCCCGGGTGCCGGGCTGGAGATGCAGGAAAATCCCCGGCCTGCTTGAACTGCATCGTCGTGCACTGTGAGAAGATCAAACAGACGAAGTCCGGTTTTTGTTACGAGTGCGATATTTACCCCTGCGCCCGGATCAAGCAACTGGATAAAAGATATAAAACCAAATATTCCATGAGCATGACGGAAAACCTGGCATTCATCAAAGAAAAAGGCATGAGCAGATTCCTCAAAAAGGAATCTGAAAAATGGCAGTGCTCGGCGTGCGGACAAATCGTCAGTTGCCATCGGCCGTCGTGTCCCGCTTGTGGCCAGGTCTGGACGCCCACGAAATACCCTGCTGGTGTTTCCACCGGAAATCGCAAATTGCTTTCTTCACAGTGACTCTATACAATTGTGTGCAATGTTCGTCCGGTTGATATCCATTCTTATTCCCTACTTGACCGTCATTCCGGGGCTGTTCGTCTTTCATAACTCCTGGGTAGCGATTCTTGTCTATCACGCCACAATGTTATTAACCATCTTTATCACAAAGCGGATGTGGCTGTTCGATCAACTGGGCAAGACTATAAACACTAAAATACTGGTGTTTGCTGTAATTGTCGGAGCTTGCGGCGGCGCCGTTCTCTATATACTCTGGCCGCGGCTATCGGTACCGGTTGATATTAATATTCACCTGCACCGTATCGGCTTGACCAACACCACCTGGATTTACTTTATCGCCTACTATGTAATCGCTAATCCTATCCTCGAGGAATTGTACTGGCGCGGTTATCTGGGTAATGACGCCAAACATCCGATATTGACTGATTTACTCTTTGCCGGGTACCACCTGTTCGTGCTTGCCGGATACGTGGGTGTGATCTGGTTAGGAGCCGTTTTTCTTGTCTTGAGCGGCGCGGCATGGTTCTGGCGTCAAATCAGCCGCATTACTGGCGGACTATTCGTAGCCATACTTTCACACATGGCGGGGGATCTTACAGTAATATTAGTAATATATTACCTGACCCAAAGAACCTGATTTGGTGTTTTCACGTGTTTTGCCCTTTCACCCTCTTTCGGTGTAACATCACTGTTGATGAACCCGCCAAATAAAATTGACCTTAACCCCGAATTCCGGCAAGCGCTGCGCATTATTGAAGAATCGGAGAAATCCATCTTCATCACTGGGCGCGCGGGCACCGGCAAATCCACGCTGCTGAAATACTTCCGGGACACCACTAAAAAAACCGTCGCCATCGTAGCGCCTACCGGCGTGGCGGCTCTCAATGTGCTGGGGCAGACCATTCACTCATTTTGCCGCTTCAAACCCAACATTACACTCGAACAGATCAAACGCCTGCGTTTCACGGCCAAGCGTAAGAATATCTATGAACGGCTGGATGCCATTGTCATTGATGAAATCTCCATGGTGCGGGCTGACCTGCTGGACTGTGTGGATAAGTTTCTCAGGCTCAATGGCCCTCGGTCCGATAGGCCTTTCGGCGGCATTCAAATGATATTTATCGGCGACCTTTACCAGTTGCCGCCGGTCGTCACCAGCCAGGAAAGGGCACTCTTCCATTCTCTGTATGGGACTCCTTATTTTTATGGGGCGCGCGCGTTCGAGGATTTCCAAATGGAATTCGTCGAGTTGGAAAAGGTCTACCGCCAGCAAGACGCTGGTTTTATCACGCTGCTGAACTCGATCCGCAACCGCACGATCGATGAGGCGGGGTTGGCATTGCTGAACCGCCGCTACCTGCCCGGCTTCCAACCCCCGGCCGGCGATTTTTATATCTATCTCACCACCACCAATGCGCTGGCGGAACAGATCAACCAGGAGCGGTTATCAAAGCTGAAGAATGCCGCTCACTCTTTCACGGCGGAAATCCAAGGTGATTTTGGGAAGGAATACCTGCCCACCGCTACTGAATTGAAGGTGAAACCCGGCTCCCAGGTCATGATGCTCAACAATGACGCCGAAGGACGCTGGGTGAACGGCAGCATCGGGGAAATTACAAATATCACCCGAAATGCTGAAGGTAAACAAATCATCATTGTATTGCTGGCGGATGGCGATGCAGTGGAGGTCTCAACCTTTACCTGGGAAATTTCCCGCTATTATGTCGAGGGGGAAAAGCTACAGTCCGAAGTGGTGGGCAGTTTCACACAGTTTCCCTTGATGCTGGCGTGGGCAGTGACAATTCACAAAAGCCAGGGTAAAACCTTCGATAAGGTCATTATTGACTTTGGAAGGGGTACTTTTGTCCACGGCCAGGCGTATGTCGCCCTCAGCCGCTGCACTTCGCTGGAAGGGATTGTCTTGAAGCAACCTTTCCGTAAACAGCATATCCTGATGGATTACGACGTGATCAAATTCCTCACGAAATTCCAATATGCCCGCGCGGAAAATTCTCTACCCGCCGACGCTAAAACAGCGCTGATCGCCAAAGCTATCACTAACCGCACTCCGCTGGAAATCGTATACCTAAAACCGGATGACGAAAAATCCAGGCGGGTGATCGTGCCGCGTTTTATTGGTGAGATGGAATTCAAAGGTAAAACCTACACCGGCGTTAGAGCATTCTGCCTGATGCGCGGGGAGGAGAGAACCTTCCGCCTTGAACGGATTCTGGAATTAAAAGAGGCGGATATGGAATAACACCTTTCTATTTGGTGTAATGCTTGATTAATACCAATATTCAGTTTTTACACCTTCAAAATAATGTACTTTTACCCCTCGCCAACATCATAAGATTTGTGTTACACTTTGTAAACAATCCGACACATCTTATGAATATTATGATCGTCAACTCCTATGTCCCGTCCGGTAACGCTCGCATATATTACCAGATTGCGGGCTCGGGAAAACCGCTAATACTGCTTCATGCCGGGATTGCCGATAAGCGCATGTGGCAGAATCAAATTGAAGCACTGGCAGATACTCGCCAGGTCATCACACTGGATTTCCGTGGCTACGGAAAATCCACTGATCCCAAAGAATCATTTCACCATTTTCACGATGTATATAACCTGATAATTTTTCTCGGACTAAATAACGTCGATGTGATGGGTTGTTCACTCGGCGGGTTGGTGGCTCTGGAAATGGCGGTTCATTTTCCGGAGCTGATAGATAAATTGATATTGGTGGCGCCCGGGTTGAGAGGTTACAATTTCCAGGATGGAGAGACCCTTGCTAAAACTCATATACTGGCACAGCTCATACTGGAAAACAAAAAGGAAGAAGCCGCGGATTTATTCACCGATATTTGGATAACCGGTAATAAAAGAAAATACGAAAGTGTCAATCCCCTGGTAAAAGAATTTGTCAGACGCATGATACTGGATAACTATGACGCGGTGGTCACTAAAAGAGAAAGCATCCCTGAAGAAGATAATCTGGTATGCCGCCTTGGGGATATCAAGCATCCGGCATTGATCATCGTGGGGGAGATGGATAATTCTTATTCAATAAACATCGCCAACCTGCTGGTAGACACTTTACCACATGCCACGTTGTTCACCGTCCCGGACGCCTCTCACTTACCTAACCTCGAGAAACGTGAATTGTTCAACCATACCGTGATGGAGTTTTTATCAAATCCGTTATCGATAAATACCATTGTTAATCGTTTATAAAACGATTACATTACTCTTTACGCCTTTATCTTTTGTTAAGTATTCTCTCCCTATAATGGACTTTACCAAACAATATTTGTTGTTCTGGGAGTCAGTGTTGGAGAGAACGAGATATGAACAGTATCCCGCTGGGTTCCTTTAGCCTCAAAAGCCGTCATGATATACTGATAAAGGTAACATATGTGGTTTTTCAGCAAATGGACCTGTTCATGACGGTGTTTGCTATTTCACGCGGTTCCACGGAACTCAATCCGTTCATGCGCAGCCTGCTCGCCAATCCATTTCAACTGGTGACGATCAAAATAATCATACCCGTGATTCTCGCCTGGGTTGTGCCCGGGAAGTTCCTGTTGCCGGCTCTATTGTTTATTTTATTTGTCAACGCGCTCAATACCTTCCAACTGTTCCGGCTATTCGGACTATAAGACGATTATCCGTGCAAAACACAATATACTGTTAACGCTCTGATTCGCCGGAAATCAAGCGTGCCGTCATTGCTGATTGTGTAATCGGCCATTTTCACGGTTTCAGAAGACTTAAAGAGGTTTTCTTCACTCACATCTTGCGGTTGAAACTCTGCCTTGGAAAATAAGCCGCGGGGCTCACCGTGTTTGCCGACGCAGCGGAACCAAACGGCGGGGTTGGGTACCAGACACAAATCTGCGCGAATTGTCCATTTCCCTGCGCAGGTTATATTTTAATTTCTTTCCATCTGCCAGTACGGAAGCGTAACCAGATAATAAAAGCACGAACTGTCTGGTCGGCAATAGCCCCTGCCCAGGCGCCCGGGGCGCCCAGTTGGAAGACGTACACCATGAGCGCGCCGCCACCCACTCTGACCGTCCACATGCCCATGGTAGAAAGATAAAGAACCCATTTTGTATCACCCGCGCCGCGCAGACCACCGGAAAGCACATTGTTAATCGCCATACCCGGCATGGCAAAAGCCCAGATCCGCAAACCCAGGGCGCCCAGTTTCAATACCTCAGGATCGGAGATAAACAAAGCCAACAACCTACCCCCGAAAAGGAACGTGACAACGCCTAGAACCACCATGGAAATGACGCAATACTTCGCGGCCGTTTTCGCGGATTTTTCTGCCAGGTCAGGCCGCTTGGCGCCTAAAAACTGCCCCACGAGTGCCGTGGTAGCTACGCTGAACCCGAAGCTGGGCATAAAAGCGAACTCTTCCACCCGCATAGTCAGCGCGTGGGCGGCATAAACCGTCGTCCCCAGGCTGCTGATGATGATCTGGTATACACTCATGGCGCCCCGCATCTGCGCTGCATCAAGAAAGGCAGGGAAGCCGATACGGAAGATGCGCTTGAACACTTCCAGATCGAATTGATGGGCGGTCTTCAAATCATATTTTAACGGGCCTCTGCCCTTGACGAGTAGAGTGACTACGATCGACGCCCCGATAAAACTGGAAGCTGCCCGGGCAATCGCCGCGCCTTTGACCCCCAATGGCGGA
>JAQTOJ010000115.1 GCA_028713395.1 Dehalococcoidales bacterium
GTGCGGAATATCTTGGATTATATCATCCGGAGTTGAGTTTTTTCAGCAACCAATCAATATTTTTCAGATATTGTTCTGATCGATCATGACTACGGACAGCGTGGTCTTGTCTTCCGTGTTCGTTATCTTTGCCAATATCATGCAACAAAGCCGCGATTTCCACCATCAGCGGATCGGCTTTTTCAATTCCTGCGAGCTTCAAGGCGCATTCACGTACCATTTGCGTGTGCGCCCACAATCCTGGTACCTGCGTGTATTGTTCGCACAGTTTTTTGGCGTATTCTTCAACTCGGGCCAATAATTCTTTATCAGTCATCTCGTTTTCCTCTCCCCTTAGTAAGGGGAGATACAGAGGGAATTGAAATTAATCACCTAAATGTTGGACAATCATGCTCACTGCGCCATCGATATTTTTCAAAATATCAATATCACTAAATCTAAGTACAGTGAATCCGAGATTAACCAGATACTCATCTCGTTTTCTGTCTGTTCGTTGCCCTTCATCAGTATAATGCTGGCTACCGTCTACTTCTATTACCAGCTTAGTTTTCAAACAGCAGAAATCCACGATATGTTGCCCGATGATTCGCTGTCTGTAAAACTGGTAGCCTTTGAGCTGTTTGGATTTCAGCCTTGCCCACAATCGTATCTCTGCGTCGGTCATGGTGTTCCTGAGATCTCTTGAGAACTGTTTAAGGTTTTTATTGTAGGGTAACACTTCTTTCCTACCCAATCTATTATTAGCGCCGGTCACAGCCACCTTTAATCCCCCTTTTCTAAATGGGGAGGTAAAAAAGCCAAACTTCTTGTACCCCTCTCCCCTTGGTAAGAGCCTGTCCCAGGCGAGCGACTCCTTCGCCATCCCGTATGAATCCTAAAGAATCGGGACTTGAACTGGGATGAGATACAGAGGGAATTGTTACTTCTTCTCTTCTTTTTTAGCCTTCTTCTCCGGCGGCTTTATCCCCAGTCTCTTCGCCGTGTGGTCTCTTCCTAAATAGAAATTCAGCCACGAAGATGTATTCTGTAGCGTCCAGTCGTTGGGCGGGACGGTATTCTCAGCGATCTCCAGTTCCTTTTTATGTGCCTTCAGACGGTCGTAGGCCCGCACCCAGATGCATTGCCGCTCGTTTGGGTATACTTCACACCATCCGTTCAGACTGCCCCCGCAAGGGCCGTTACGTTGATTCTTGGGGCATTGTGATAGTGGACAGAGGAAAGCCACATCGAACAAACCGCAGTCGCCGCAGTTCTGGCACCCGAAAAGCATGGCTTTGGCGGCGTGTTCGGCGCGTTCTAGGGCGCCTTTGCCCCCATTTGTCCCATCCAGCCCTTTGGCCATTGGCCTTAACGACTTGAATACGAGGCTTTTTGGGTTGAACAGTGTGGCGTGCGCGCCGCGTGACAGCATATAGACCGCCGGATGCATCCCTTTTTCCATTCTGACGGATGGTTTTTCCGTATTCAAACCGGTTTTATCGTCTCTTTCGTAAAGATAAAACCCGTCTTTCTGGGGAAAATCGAATTCGGGCAGCAATTCCTGCCACTTATTAGAGAGTTCCTCGCCTTTGGTCACGATATAGTCCACCGTATCGTAGCCTATGCCATGTCCGCCGATATGCGCTCCCGCATACCCCATCCCCTTGGCAATGGCGTACATCTTGGCCGCCCGGTCTAGTCTCGCCTGTTTCCCTTTGTCCTTGGCGGCTCTTTCTTCATCCAGTTGTTTGAGCAGCTTATCTGTGACGACGCAGCCGGGGATGTTGCCCGCGTTCATTGTTTTGGCCGCGCCGTAAGGCAGCACGTATATATTGGCGATCAGCGGTAATTGATATTGGTTGACCTTCAACCATGTTAATACTTCGTGCATTTTACGCGCATCGTAACCTACCTGCAGGATTGCGAATTTTGCCCCGGCCTCGATCTTCTTTTTCAGTTTGAAATACTGCCCCATCAATTCTGATTCTACGGCTTTGAACGGTGAAATCGCTGCCCCTGCGAAGAAATCGGTGGGTTTCAGCGCGGCTTTCTTGCCCATGTTCTCGTACTCTATGCCCTGGTTCATTTTTTCCACCAGTTGCAGCGCCTGCACGGAATCGAGGTCGAACACCGGTTTGGGTTTACTGTTAAAAGCGCTCGTTTCCGGGAAATCACCCGTGAGCATCAACAGATTACGCACGCCATTCGCCGCCAGACCGGATAACAGACTCTCTACCTCGTTGCGGTTCTTGTCCCTCAGAGCGATATGCGCCAGCGGTTCGATACCCAATTTCTTTATCTCGGCACAGAGCATCTCCGTAGAAATCGCCGGATTGCCTCCCGGATTATCGGTCACGCTGACGCCGTGTATCTTACCCTTGCCTTTGCTCACCGCACGCCGCGTATTTTCGATGGCTTCTTCTTGCGATGCTTCCAGCGCCCCGCGTCCCGGTATTTGTTCCCAGGTCACGGCAAAAACAGCGGGATTCAGGATGGCCTCTTTTAAAGGATTGCCGCGTTTTGCCAACAGATCACGCACTTTATCAAACAGGGGAGCCAATGTGGTGGCGTTCGTCAGTAACACATAGTCGGCCGCAGGTATCTTTCCGGTTTCTTCAGGCAGTACCGCCCGTTTTGATGGTTCGGCATCGGCAAAATCCACCACCAGTTTAGGCGTATTTCTGGTGATCCAGCTATCACGCAGCTTCCGGTAAAGTGGCAACAAAGTGCCTGCCGGTTCCAGGTAACCCAGCGCTATCAGGTCGAAGGCGGTTTTACGCGCCGTATCCATGCCGGTTTCGCCGTTGGCATCGCTAATCTCTATCGCCCCGCTGCTTGTCTTCTTGATAATTTCGGTCAAGCCTGCGTTCGAACTGATGACGAGAATTTTACCTGCTTTTTCCAGCGACATGGCGGCTCCTTTCAGTGTTGTCAGAGGGTGTCAGCCCACTTTTTTTATTTACTTCCATCAGTATAACAAATCCCTCCTGCCTTGAAAAATGCAATTTATACGTCTTTGCGAAGAAAATCTTTATTCCAAAATCGACGAAGCAACCTAAAGATGGTTGGTTCATTTCTACATTACAAGAAGTCACAGAAGCATCTCTTTGTTTGGAGGGTACCAAACTAAAGTGGATGTAAACTGCGATTTATCATATTTATAATGGAATAGTAGTTAGCGTTCCAGAAGAAGGAAGGCGGATGCCTTCCTTCTCGTGAACATCCCTCTCCCTTTATGGGAGAGGGTAGGGTGAGGGTCATTGTGTTTAGAGTAGAAAACTAAGAGGAGATTGCGAACAACGAAAAATAGAGCCTCATCCATGTTTGATATACAAGACCTCAAGCCCCGTAGTAGAATAGCAATACGATGAATATTGAATTCCGTAAATTACCCTCTGTTGAGGAGATATTATCCGATGAGAGAATTGAACGGCTGATTGTTGTTGGTTACCCGCGTCCTATGGTCGCCAATCTCGTGCGTAAAGAATTGGAAAGCATTCGCCGGCAGATTACTAACGGTGAAAAATGCCCGGAACTGCCTGATATTGTGACGGCCGTGGTGATTCATGCTGAAGACGTGGTCGGTTGCAGCCTGCGTCCCGTCATCAACGCTACCGGCGTCATTCTCCATACCAATCTGGGTCGTGCCCCCTTGAGCGACGAAGCCATGGCCGCCATGCACGCCGTCTCCATGGGTTACAGTAATCTGGAGTTCGATTTGCCAACCGGTGCCCGCGGTTCGCGGCAAACCCACATCGAAAGCCTGCTCTGTGAAATTACCGGCGCGGAAGCCGCAATGGTGGTCAACAACAACGCGGCGGCGGTTTTGCTAGGCTTGAGCGCTACCGCCAAACGTAAAGAGATCATCGTTTCCCGCGGACAATCGGTGGAGATTGGCGATAGCTTCCGCATTCCGGATGTCATGCGCCAGAGCGGAGCGAAACTTATTGAAGTCGGCACCACCAATTGTACTTACGCCGCCGATTACGAAAATGCCATCACGCCTTCTACCGTCGGTTTGTTGCGCGTCCATTCCAGCAACTTCAAAGTGGTCGGTTTCACGCATGAAGTCTCCATCGAGGAAATGGTCGCTGTCGGTAAAAAGCATAACCTCCCGGTCTTCGATGACCAGGGTAGCGGCTGCCTGCTGGATACGAAACTGTACGGCTTGTCGGAAGAACCTATGGTGCAAAAGAGCATTGATGCCGGTGTCTCGCTGGTATTTTTCTCCGGAGACAAGCTGGTGGGCGGTCCGCAGGCCGGTATCATCGTTGGGAAAAAGGAATACATTGCCAGGCTGCGTAAACATCCCCTGGCGCGTGCCGTGCGTATTGATAAAATCAGGCTGGCCGCCTTGATTATTACGCTGCTGCATTACGTCAAAGGTGAAGCCGCTTATAGAATCCCTGTCTGGCGTATGATTTCCGCCACTCTGCCGGATATCGATCATCGGGCGCAGGTCTGGAATACCGGTACCAACGGGCTCGGCGAGATCATCGACGGCCGTAGTATGGTCGGTGGCGGCAGCCTCCCCGGCGGCACGCTCCCCACGCGTCTGGTGGCTTTTAAGGGTGAAACGGGTAAAAAAGGCGCGGCCTTCGTGTTGAAATTACAGCAGACTTTGCGGAATTATCAAGTCCCCATCGTTGGGCGGATTGAGAATGACGTTTTCTTGCTTGATCCCCGCTCTGTGTTGCCGGAAGACGATGAAAACATCAAAAATATCCTCTACGAAGTTACCGGGAAATTGCTCAACCTATTCTAGTTCTAGCCCTTAGTCTTTCACTTCCGGAGGTCAGTTTGTTTGTACTCGGGACTGCCGGGCATATCGATCACGGTAAATCGGCGTTGGTGCAGGCGCTGACCGGCGTTGATCCTGACCGGCTGGCAGAAGAAAAAAAACGCGGCATGACGATCGATCTCGGCTTTGCCTGGTTAAAATTACCGGGCGGCCCGGAAATCGGCATCGTGGACGTGCCCGGTCACGAGCGTTTTGTCCGTAACATGCTGGCGGGGGCGGGAGGCATCGATATCGCCATGCTGGTGATCGCCGCCAATGAAGGCATCATGCCCCAGACGCGCGAACACCTGGCGATTCTCGACCTGCTGGGTATCTCCCGCGGCCTGGTCGCCCTCACCAAACAAGACCTGGTGGACGCGGAATGGCTCGATCTTATCAAGATGGAAGTCGAAGAACTCCTCAAACCCACCACTTTAGCTGGCGCGCCTATCGTTCCCGTTTCCGCCATCACCCGTGAAGGTCTCCCCGAATTGCTTTCGACCATTTCAAGCCTGCTGCAAAATGCCCACCCCCGGCCGGATAAAGGCCGCCCGCGTTTACCTATCGACCGGGTGTTTTCTATCGCCGGCGCCGGCACCATCGTGACCGGCACGCTGCTCGATGGTTCCTTAACAGTGGGGCAGGAGGCGGAAATTGTGCCTTCCGGGGTGCGTGCCAAAATCAGAGGGCTGCAATCCCATAAGTCCGGCCTTGACCATTTACTGCCCGGCAGCCGCGCCGCTGTCAACCTGATGAATGTGAACACGGATGATATCCCGCGCGGTGAAATCCTCACCTCACCCGGCTGGTTGATTCCTTCCACTGTTTTGAGCGCCCGGTTACGAGTGTTAGCGGATGCCCGGCGCCCGCTGCCGCACAATGCGGAAAGGAATATCTATATCCTTGCCGCTGAAGCGGTGGCCAAAATCCGCCTGCTGGAAACAGACGAAATTAAACCGGGACAAAACAGCCTGGTGCAGTTGATACTGGATCGACCGCTGGCAATAGTTGACGGCGATCATTTCGTCATCCGCTCCACCGGGGAGACATTGGGTGGGGGAGTGATCATCGATGCTCATGCTGCCCGGTTACCCCGATTCAAGCCGGAAATATTGGAAAAATTACGCGTCAGAGAAAAAGGGTCGCCGGAAGATTTGGTGATGGGGCTGTTATCGAAATCCCGTACCCTGGGATTAGTTGACATAATCAAAGGTTTACCTCTGGAAAAGGATGTTATCGTTCAATCTATCCAGGAGTTGCTAAACCGCGGACTGCTGATTCCCATCGGGGACGGCGATGCCGTTGTATATTATAGTTTACCCGGCTGGCAGCATCTCCAGAGAGATGCCAAAGCCGCCCTTGCTGAATACCACCTGAAATATCCCCTCCGGTCGGGCATGCCCGCGGCGGAGCTGGTGAAAAGACTCAAACTTGGGAAGACCGCCCCTCTGGTGTTCTCCCGCTGGCAGCATGAAAAAGTGCTGGTCGCAGATGGCGCCACCCTGAGATTACCCGAATTTACGGTCAAATTGAATCCCTCGCAGAACTCGCAGATCGATGCCTTTCTGAAATCGCTCGCGGCTAACCCCTACGCCCCTCTGGGAGATAACATT
>JAQTOJ010000116.1 GCA_028713395.1 Dehalococcoidales bacterium
GCTATGACGAAGATCGTGTTCCGGCGTTTTTTCTTTTCCGCCAGCGCCTCTTGCGCCTTGGTTTCTGCGCGGTTTTCTTCTCCCCTGGCTTTTTTCTGCGCCGGGGCGGTCCGCACATGAGCCGGTTTTACCACCAGACCGCTACCCGTGGTTATTACACGCGGTTGGGGCGCCGTTGCCGCTGCCGGCGTTTTTATCGCATCATATTGTGTCCTGGCTTCAGGATTGGATAGGGTATCGTAGGCCTCTACCAGTTCTACCCTGCGCTTTTCCGCCCAATCTTCATTACCGGGATTTTTCTTCGGATCATATTTTTTCAAGAGGGTCTTGTAAGCCCTCTTTATGTCCTTTTCATTGGCATCCCGGGGAACACCCAGTATTTTGTAGTACTGCTTTTCTTCCATGTTGTTTTTTACACCAATACTTTCTTTTACTGCTATTTTGCCGCTATTCTACGGTGAAAAAAATACTTCAAATGAACCGGAGACAAAAAACGAAATCCGCACAGCCGGTATCGTGGCTATTTACCAATCTCTACTACGCTCATTATAACCAATTTGCAGTTATATTGATAATCCACAACAAATCAAGCCGTCACCATTCGCTAATTGGCACGCATTGCTTAGTACAATTTGCCCGAAGCCTGATCCCTCAACTAGACGAGGTGGCAAGCTACCCAGTGTTCGCTACCCGGCGTTAATTCTCTCAGCTCGGGTTCTTTCTGCCGGCAAATATCGGTGGCCATGTGGCACCGGGGATTGAAGCGGCAGCCCACAGGCGGATTGACCGGGCTGGGCACGTCACCACGCAAAATGATGCGCTTTCTGGTGCGGTCCACTTTCGGATCGGGAATCGGCACGGCGGACATTAAGGCAATGGTGTAAGGATGCAGGGGGTTGGCATAAAGTTCATCTGACTGTGTAATTTCCATGATTTTGCCCAGGTACATTACCGCAACACGGTCGCTAATGTTGCGCACCACGGACAGGTCATGGGCAATAAATAAATAGGTTAATCCTAACTCATCTCTTAGTTTTTCCAGCAAGGTGATGATCTGCGCCTGGATCGAGACATCCAGCGCGGAGACGGGTTCATCGCACACCACGAACTTGGGACGGACCGCCAGAGCGCGGGCGATACCGATACGCTGCCTCTGCCCGCCGCTGAATTCGTGGGGGTATCTATCGGCCATGAAAGGCTCGAGTTCTACCATGCGGAATAGTTCTTCCACCTGCTGGCGGTATTCTTTACCGCTGGCCAGGTTATGTACTTTGATTGGTTCCCCGACGATCTCGCCGGCGGTCATGCGCGGATCCAGTGAGGCGAAGGGGTCTTGGAAGATCAACTGCATGTTGCGGCGCATGCGGCGCATCTGTTCTTTCTTCAGTTTGGGCAGATTGACCCCCTCGAAATACACATCGCCTTTCATGCCGTCCCAGAGCTGCAAAATGCAGCGTCCGGTGGTGGTTTTACCGCAGCCGCTTTCTCCTACCAGTCCGAGCGTTTCGCCTTGCTTGATGTAGAAGGAAATATTATCTACGGCTTTTACATCAGCGACTTTCCTCTGCAACACCCCGGCGGTCACAGGGAAATACATGTACATGTTTTTTACTTCAATAAGACGAACATCGTTCATAGTCTGAAAATCCTCACTTGTTTTACTGTGGTTTCTTTAACTTATTAATATCCGCGAAACATGTCCGGTAATGATTCTCGCCCACTTTTTCCATGGGCGGGTACTTTTCACGGCAAATCGGCATGGCATAATCGCACCGGGGATGGAAACTGCACCCACTGGGGAGATGCGCCAGATTTGGCGGTAAACCTTTGATAATTCTGAGTGATTTCTTTTTGGCGATATCCAAACGGGGCACTGAGGCTAGTAACCCGATGGTGTAGGGGTGTAGAGGGTTGCTGTAAAGTTCTTCGGTGGGAGCCGTTTCCACCATACGACCGGCGTACATGACATTGACTCGGTCTACATAACGGGCGACGATACCGAGGTTATGCGTGATAATGATGACCGAAGTGCCCAGGCGGCGTCTCATATCATCGATAATTTCCAGTAATTGGGCTTGCACAGTGACATCGAGTGAAGTGGTGGGTTCGTCAGCTATTAAAAGAGCTGGGCTGCAGGCCAGACCCATGGCAATCATGATTCTTTGCTGCATACCGCCGCTGAACTGGAAGGGGTAATCGGTGGCTCTTCTTTCGGCATCCGGGATACCGACTAGTTTTAGTAAGCGGATAGTTTCCTGAAGGGCTTCTATTTTATCCAGATCACGGTGTAGTTCGAGTGATTCTGATATTTGTCTGGAAACGGTAAGTACCGGGTTCAGAGAGGTGGTTGGTTCCTGGAAAACCATGGAAATGCTGTTGCCACGGATATGGCGCATTTCTTCTTCAGTGGTTTTCAGCAGGTCTTGTCCCTGGAAGAGAATTTCACCCCCGACGATGATGCCGGGCGGATACGGGATCAGCCGCAGGATGGAAAGCGCGCTTACACTTTTGCCGCAGGCGCTTTCGCCCACCACCCCGATGCTTTCCCCTTTTTCAATGTAATAGGATAAACCGTCAACTGCTTTTAATTCACCCTCTTGGGTGTAGAAATAGGTCTTTAAGTTTTTAACGTCTAGGACAATCTCTTTTTTTGCCGCTGTTGTCATTTCACTAGAGCAAACCAGGGGGTTCGTTTAGCCAGCATAACATCCGGTAAAACAGACATGGATCCGGTGTCAGAATTCCGCCCCTTAGTTTTACCTCCTTCATTTTACTCTTGTACCTGTGAGATGCAAATCACAGGCTGGCTTTAGCGTGAAATTGTAACATTATCACTATGCCTTGTCAAGCTTAGGATAAGTCAAGTTATCCAATCGTGGTTGGCAGCTTTTTTTTAGGTATATTTACCTTTTAACGGCAGCTCCTTTACGTATTCCGGCGGCAAGGTTTGTACCCGTTTGGCGCTGAGCAAACTGCGCGGTGGTTCGGTATGATTGTCCACTGTTTGACTAACGATATCCAGCCATGTTTTAAAAGGGGAGGCCGCCATTGTTTGCGCCGGCGGCGTGTGCCCCATCGTTGTAAAAGATTTGAAAAAATTGTAATGGATCTGCCAGGTGGCAACTAAAAGGTGGGCGGTTTCCAGATTTTTATAGCCGCGTAACACCGCGCGCCGGGTTTTTAACGTCAGGGCGAACCGGTTGATCGCGCCGTCATGTTCACCTTCCAGGATGATTTGATTTTTATAGACATCGGCGGGAGATTTGTACCAAACCATCTCGGACTTTTTTTCGTTATCGCCGGATTTGGTGAAAATCACGCGGGCAGCGGCTCTGGAAGTGTGCCTGGCCACGTTATTTACGATCTTGCCGATATCGGGGGTCTCTGCTTTCAGCATCAAAGACGAATCAAGCAGAAAGGCGCTCGTCGCGTCGATGACATCGCGCAGCCAGATGCGGTGTTTGCCGACGACCATGGTCGTTTCGCTGGCCAGCCAGGTATCGCCCACCTGCGGCACGAATGCCCCCGCCTGCCGGTTGGCTTCGCGGGAGAAGCGCATCACCCAGTTGTAAATACTGGTTTTAGCGTACACGGCGCCGTAGCGCTTGTTCAGATATTCCTGGATGGTGCTCAGAGATTTGCCATCGTAGTATTGGCTCAGGGCGGAAGCGATCACCCACACCGGCGTTTTCATCTTGGGTAAAGCATCGTTATCTGCGAATTTGCGCTGGCAGCTTTTGCAGAAATAGCGCTGCATACCTTCGAATGTGCCGTATTTGACCACGGCGGCATTGTGGCAGTATTTGCAGACGATCGTCGGCGAATTCATGATAGGCTATTTTACCACTGCGCGCGTAAGGTTGCTAATGATTGTGTATCTGATTCTACTTTGTTTTAGTTGTCACTTGTGGCGAACTGCTTATCGCCGGTAGTTATAGCCCGTTTATCCTTGCCATGCAAATGGGAATCCAAATGGTTCTCCTCGGTTTTGGTTGGTTTTGAGTTAGCGGTTTATCGCTAACTATTCATGGCTAGCTGTAATCTGACATCGCAATGTCATCCCAGCGCAGGCTGGGATCCAGATATTTTTTATAAGGTTGATATTCTAGGAGCTTGTCCTCAGCTAGACTGGGGAAGGAAAGGGCGAATGCCCTTCCTCTCGTGAATCGTCCCAGGAGATGACGTATTTTCATTTCATCTCCTGTTTCTCCCTGCAGAGCCTGCCCCGTATGCGCGACTTCATCGCCATCCCGTATGAATCTTAATGAATCGGGACTTGATACGGGGGAGAGGTAAACAGTAACTTCGTTACTGTAGAGTGGGTCGTTGGGCAAAACAACCATATCTCATCCAACATCAACCAAATACAAATAATCATGTATTACAGTTGAAATCCGGTTGACCCTTGAGTGTATAGCCGTTATAATTAAAACTCAGCGGGTCCGTAGCTCAGTGGTAGAGCGGTCGGCTCATAACCGATTGGTCGCAGGTTCGATACCTGCCGGGCCCACCATTTACCCCCCAACCACTAATTATCAGTCTCCCATAAACCAGCATCAACGTTCACGACGACTCCCCGATATTCACCCCTGCGCGTACCCATCAATCGTGTCTATCCATGTCTTGTCATCGTTAAGATACGGCATTGGCATAACTGTCTTTCCACTTAACAATGCTCCAGACATTTTTTACTGATCCGTTTGGCCAGGGCGATTATTGTCAGAATCGGCGGATTTCCCAGCGAGTGCGGGAAAAGCGTGGCATCCGCCACGAACAAATTACGCGGTAAACGGGTGTCATGTAAGGATTGCGCCTCCTTTTCGGTCAGGGGCAGCATCCCGCCGGGGTGCCCGGCGTTGATCGTGCCCATGAACGTGTCTGCTTTCCTTACTCCCAGGCGCTCAAATATCTGCTTACAAATTTCGGTTCCTTCATCCAACCTCTGGCGATCCGTGTCTGATAGATACTTCTTCACCCCTTTTCGGTGTATCCCACCCGTGTTGGTATCCGCCAATTTGATCATTAGACTGTAAATATTCCCGGCGGGATAATGCCAGTCTCGATTGAAATAGAAACTCAGAAAATCAAAATAGGGTGAAATTATAAAATGTTCCCGCTGCGCCACAAAGGGCATCGGTATCTCCCCGGCTTGCCGGCAGCCCTCCATCTTGGCCGCTACACAGAGCACCGGGTCGATAAATAGATTTTCGTCGCATTTGATTCCAGAATTTTCCAGAATCACCGGGCTTCCCAATCCCCCGGCTGCCAATACCACCAGATCGGCCGCATAAAAGCGCTGCCGCCAGCCGCGGCCGGCGATCACTCCGGTGGCCCGTCCTTTTTCGATGACGATTCTTTGGACATGGCAGTTGGGAATCAGATGCGCCCCTTTTAGCGCCGCCTCGTCCAGATACCTGCGGCTATCCCACTTTGCCCCTCGTGAACAGCCCAGGACGCATTTGCCGCAGCCAATACATTTCGCCGCATCGATCATTTTGGGAGTAACCACCGGGTTTAGTCCCATATCGCGGCACGCTTCATATGACTGTCTGGTCGTTTTATGCCAGCTTTTCTCGTGGTTGCTGGAGACGGGGATTTCCTGATATATTTCCTTGAATTCCGCATCCAGATCGATGCCGATTTCCTTTAAATCCCCGTCCATACGCAGGGCATTACCGGCGCTGAGGGTCGTGGTGCCCCCAAAACCTTCACCCTTCACCAGCACCATGCCGTTTGCTGCTTTGCTGATTCTCATGGCTGGGAAAATCGCCTGGATCAATCTTTCGTTGAACAGCAGCCCGGTTTTTTTTAATCGTTCGATCGCCGCCAGGTTGGCGGTGAAAGGGTGGAAAGTATTACCGGCTTCAAGCACCGTCACCTCAAACTCCCCCTGAAGCTCCTTTGCCGCGGTCGCCCCGCCCGCCCCGCTCCCCACCACAATCGCTTTCTTCATGCCGGGCGCTCTTGTGGCAACAAACGCGCTTTACAGCACGGTTTGCCCTCGGTAATACGCTGTTCAAACTCCAATCTTGACCCGCCGGAAAGCCCGGCGATCAAGCCTTCGTCCAGGCTGGAGATGATACTGCAAACGTGCGCCGTATAAAAAGAACTGAAGAAACAACTCCCGATCGTAATTTGCCCCCCGGCACTGCCGCGGAAATCTATTTTCAACGCCTTGTAAACCACCCCGCATGCTTGCATGACTTCATCCATGGTGCGGACGTGTAATTC
>JAQTOJ010000117.1 GCA_028713395.1 Dehalococcoidales bacterium
TCATCTGTATTTTCTGGTCCATCGCACGGGTCTCCTTCCAAGGCATCGGTAGCACCTCCTACCTAAACCTTAACTGTTACCCATGTGTCCGGTCTATTTTGTTACCATTGTATCCGGTCTGTACCCCCTTTAGTTCTCTCCCCTCGGAGGGAGAGAAGACTTCAAACGGCCCCCCAGCCCCGGGATTCTTCGTCCTTGCAGTCCTCCAGAATAATAACAACTATCGCTGACTGCTGAGCGCTGAAAGCTGACGGCTGTTAAAAATCCGGCACCGGTGGCAAACAGCGTTTATGGTTGCTTTTAGCCATGAGCGTTTGAATCTTCAGCTTGGCTTCCGGTTCCGCCCGGCCGATGCTGAGAAAGCGGTCAAGCTCCTTGTAGGTCAAGCCCATTTCCTTTTCATCTGTCTGCCCGTCCCAGAGACCGGCTGACGGCGGTTTATCAATAATCGGACGCGGAATACCCAAATACTCGGCAAGATCGATAACTTGTTGTTTGACAAGGTTACCCAGCGGCATAATATCGACGCCCCCATCGCCCCACTTCGTAAAATAACCCACCGCCAGTTCGCTGCGGTTACTGGAACCTACCACCATATAGTTCATGAGATTGGCGTGATAATAAAGAGTCAGCATGCGCAGGCGCACTTTCAGATTGGATTTCGCCAGCCTTTCTGCAGCGGGGGTTGTTTCATTACAAGGTAAAATTTTCAAAAAGCTGTCGTACATCGTATCCAGATTGATGACCCGCAGAGGGATGTTGAACTTATCCATCAATAATTTGGCATGGGCTTCGTCTTCCGGATTGCTGTAACAGGGTAAAGCCAGTCCCAAAACCCTACCAGGGGCGGCTTTCTCGCATAGCACCGCCAGTACCGCCGAATCGATGCCGCCGCTGACACCGATGACGATGCCTTTGGCGCCGGCTTCCTTCACCCGTGCCTGTATCCAGTTCACCAAATCAACGGTTAGTTGTGCTTTCTCCATATCTCCCCCGTGTTGTCGCAGTGCTCAATGGGTAGTATACTTTTCTTAGCCGGTAGACGTCAAAGGAGCGAATCATGCCCACCGCCGACCTCATTCTCAGGAATGCCAATGTTATCACCGTTGACACCCGGCAGCCCGCCGCGCAAACGGTGGCGGTCAAAGACGGCAAGATTCTATTTGCTGGTTATAGTGATGATTTGAGTTTGTTCCAAGGGAAGGGAACCAGGGTCATCGATTGCACCGGGAAGACCGTAATGCCCGGCTTTATCGATGCCCATTGTCATATTTTCTCCAATATCAGAAAGCTATTGAGCGTCGATCTGAGCGGGCCGGAAATCAAGTCAATTAACGATATCAAACAGGCTATCAGGAAACAGGCGGCCAAGACCCCGCCGGAGGAATGGATCAACGCCACTGATTACAACGATTTCACGCTCGCTGAAAAGAGACACCCCACTCGACAGGAACTGGACGAGGTTTCGCCACAAAATCCGGTTTGTTTATCACACCGCTCGTTGCACGCCTGCGTGCTTAACAGCAAAGGGCTGGAACTGGCGAAAATTGGGAACGAGACGCCCGAACCGAAAGGCGGTTTTATCGGACGGGATGTCACTACCGGCGCGCCCAACGGTTTACTGGTGGAAATGCTGGCGTATATCCGCGAACAGGTACTGCCGACAATCTCCGATGCCGAACTCGACCGGGGCATCAAACTAGCTAACCAACAATATCTCTCGATGGGGTTGACGTCTCTGGGGGACGCCACTTATGTCAACGATATGCATCGCTGGCAGCGCTACCAACATTTCAAAGCGAATCACTTATTGGAAAGCCGTGTGTATATGATGTGCGGCATTGAGACGATCAAAGAATTCCAGGCAGCCGGTATGAAATGGTGGCAGGGCGATGAGCATTTGAGGTTGGGCGCCATGAAAATCGTGCCCAGTTTGATCACCGATACGCTACACCCGCCAAAAGAAGATCTTGTTGAAAAGATTTTGGCAGCCCACCAGGGAGGTTTTCAGGTGGCGATCCACGCGGTGCAGAATAAGTTGATCGAAGCAGTCGTTAGTGCCTACGAAGAGGTAAAAAAGCAGGCGTCAGATTTCAATATCAGAAGGCACCGCATCGAACACTGCGCAGAGTGCACACCGGATTTACAAACCCGTATCAAAGCTCTGGGCTTGGCCGTCACCACACACCCTTCTTTTGCCTATTACAGCGGCGACCGTTATCTGGCCACCGTGGAACCGGAATATATACCGCATTTATACCCGCTGAAAGCTCTGGTAAACACCGGCTTGAACATAGCTGCCGCTTCAGATTCGCCGGTGGTCAATAATAACCCCATCATGGGAATCTATGGCGGAGTTAACCGACTAACTGCCTCCGGTAAATCGCTTTCGCCGGAACAGGCGGTTTCTGCAATGGATGTTCTCAGAATGTACACTCTCAGTGCTGCCTACCAGTCTCATGAAGAAAAAATCAAAGGCTCCATCACTCCCGGCAAGCTGGCGGATATAGTCGTCTTGAGCGCTGACCCCACCCGGTTACCCGCCGCACTGATGAAAGACATTAAAGTTGAAATGACGATTATCGGCGGTAAAGTCGTCTGGCAGCATTAAATGCCACGCCTGTTATCCCCAACCAAAGTATCCATCTACAGGTACTATTCTCATTATCTGATAATTATCTTCAATTTTGGTATAATAAAGCTAGAATGAATTCAGGTATAAAAAGAATAAAATAAAGAATGAAAACGAAACAACGTAATCTTAACTGGGTATATTTTCTTATTTTCCTCGCCAGCATCTTTGTTTTTTGGATGCTGATCCGGGGCAATCCCACTCCTAAAATTGAAGAAATCCCAATCAGCCGGGTGATCACCATGTCTCAGGACAGCCAGATCGATACGATGTCCATGGACGGACCCTGGCTGGACTTAACGGCAAAAGACGGCACGAAATACCGCAGTTACGTAGGACCGGAAAGCTTCTGGACGATGACCAATTTGAAACTGGACGGGGTTACTTATGAAATCGCCGCCGGCGGGATAGATTGGGGCGCCTTGCTCCCCACTATTATCACCTTTGTGCTGTTCGGAGCTTTATTGTTCTTCATGTTCTACCGGGCGCGCGGTATGAACAACCAGGCAATGAGTTTCGGGCGCAGCCGGGCGCGTTTGTTCCCGGGAGACAAACCCACCGTGACCTTTAATGATGTCGCCGGCGTGGACGAAGCCAAGCAGGAATTGCACGAAGTGGTGGACTTCCTGAAAGCCCGCGAACGTTTCACCACCCTCGGAGCCAGAATTCCCCGCGGTGTATTGCTCGTCGGACCTCCCGGCACCGGTAAAACCCTTTTGGCCAAAGCCATTGCCGGTGAAGCCGGGGTGCCTTTCTTCTCCATCAGCGGCAGTGAATTCGTAGAGATGTTCGTTGGCGTGGGCGCTTCCAGAGTACGAGACCTGTTCGATACCGCCAAACGGCACGCCCCCTGCATTATCTTCATTGATGAAATTGACGCCGTCGGTCGTCAGCGTGGCGCTGGTCTGGGCGGCAGCCATGACGAACGCGAACAGACTTTGAACCAGATTTTGACCGAAATGGACGGGTTCGATACTAACGTGAATATTATCATTCTGGCAGCCACCAACCGCCCGGATATCCTTGACCCGGCGCTCTTGAGACCCGGACGTTTCGACAGACGCGTGGTGCTGGATTTGCCGGATAACAACGGCCGTATCGCTATTCTTAAAGTTCATATAAAAAACAAACCAATCAATCCTGCAGTAAGTCTTGAACGGTTGGCACGACAGACAGCCGGTTTCTCCGGCGCCGATCTGGCTAACCTCGTCAACGAAGCAGCTATTCTGGCTGCTCGTCGAGGGAAAAAAACGGTTGACATGGTTGATCTAGAAGAATCCATTGACAAGGTAAGTTTAGGCCCCGAACGTAAAAGCAAACGTATTTCTCCCAAAGAAAAGGAGATTGTCGCATATCACGAATCTGGACACGCTGTAGTGGCACGATTAACTAAAAACGCAGACCCCCCGAATAAAATATCCATCATCCCTCGCGGTATGGCAGGCGGGTATATGGTACCGTTACGCGAAGACAGGTCCTATTATTCCCGTGCGATGATTCTAGATTTAATCGCAGTTTCACTGGCCGGACAGGCAAGTGAACGATTATTTCTGAAAGAAATAACATCCGGCGCGCAAAGTGATTTAAGGCACGCTACCGACATAGCGCGTCGGATGATTACCGATTGGGGTATGAGCGACAAATTGGTACCACGTACTTTTGGTGAAAAACAGGAATTAGTATTCTTGGGGCGCGAAATATCCGAACAGAAAGACTACAGCGACAAAACAGCTGAAGCTATTGACTCAGAAATTGACGCAATAATAAGACAACAATATGAAGCTGCCACTAAAATATTAACTGATTCACAGGAATTACTAAAGAAGTTAGTGGAAGTGCTTATTGTAAAAGAAACGCTCGATTACGATGAACTAGAAGCTTTGTTCAAAGAGATGGTTCCTGAGGACCGGTTACCCAAAAAAGAAGCGTTCACAGATTTGTTAAAGCCTTTGCCAACTTTAGAACAAAACCCTCCTGGCCGAGAAGAAAAATAGTCTCATTTCGGAATTAGAAGACCCCGCTGTTACGCGGGGTCTTTTTTTATGGATACTGGTTTTCGCCGGTAAGGGAGTGTAGTCTACAGCAGACTCTGCTGGGCAGAGTTTTTCTTGTTGTTTTTCAAGCCTAAATGCTCATACGCCAGAGGTGTAGCAACACGGCCGCGGGGCGTTCTTTCCAAAAAGCCGAGTTGCAACAGATACGGCTCATAGACATCCATAATGGTATCCGCCTCTTCACTGATAGAGGCGGCAATGGTTTCCAGTCCCACCGGGCCGCCGCCAAACTTCTCGATTATGGTATGCAAGACCTTGCGGTCCAGATCGTCCAAGCCAATGGGGTCGACTTCAAGCTTGGAGAGCGCTTCCATAGCCACTTTTTTGGTGATGATGCCGGCGGCTTTGACCTCAGCGTAATCGCGGACACGTTTCAAAAGACGGTTGGCGACGCGCGGCGTGCCGCGGGCACGGCTGGCAATCTCCGCCAATCCATCGGGCTCTGCTTTTATCTGTAAAATCTGCGCTGACCGCTGCACAATGGTCTTGATGGCTTCCGCGTCATAAAAATCCAGGTGAAAAACATTACCGAACCGGTCGCGCAAGGGCGCGCTTAACATCGCGTAGCGGGTGGTAGCACCCACCAATGTAAAAGGCGGGAGATTGAGCCGTAAACTGCGAGCACCCGGCCCCTTGCCGATTATGATGTCCAAGGCAAAGTCTTCCATCGCCGGGTAGAGGATTTCTTCCACCACGCGGCTGAGGCGGTGAATTTCATCGATAAACAAAACATCATGTTTTTTCAGGTTGGTGAGAATCGCCGCCAAATCACCGGTACGTTCAATGGCCGGGCCCGAAGTGATTTTGATATCCACGCCCATTTCCGCCGCGACGATATGCGCCAGCGTAGTTTTACCCAAGCCGGGAGGACCGTACAGCAAAACATGGTCGAGCGATTCGCCGCGTTTCCTGGCGGCGGCGATGGAAATCAGCAGGTTATCTTTTACCTTAGACTGCCCAATGAAGTCCAGGATGCGCTTGGGGCGCAGGTTGGTCTCCAGGGGGCTGTCTTCAACGGTCGGTTTGCCGGAAATGATGCGTGAAATGAGCCCACCTTCCTCGTGACATTTGACGGTATTATAACATAAAAATATTGGTTTACGTTTGGCATAGAATACAAAGGCGAAATAACCAATAATCAAATATCAATATTCAAACAAATTCCAAATCGCAATAAGTGAAAAAATAACCCCATGTCATTGGGAATAAAACGAAGCAATTCCCGAGGGAAGGGGGTAATAAAAAAAGCGCCCCGGGATTTAAACCCACGGGGCGCTTTAACTAGTAAAGAAATTCGGGGTTATACGTCGTCGCTGGCGTCATGGTCGATGACATCAAGGACATCGTCTTTCTCATCTTCTTCATCTTCCGCCATCAGATTCAAGTCGGCGCTCAAACCGGCGGTATCGTCGGCATCGAGACCGCCGTCTTCGAACGCCATGTCAAGCTTGGCTTTGACATCCGCCGGCACGGCGATCATTTCCTCTTCTGACTTGTAGCGGGCAGGAATCAAGCGTCCGATGATGACGTTTTCCTTCAACCCC
>JAQTOJ010000118.1 GCA_028713395.1 Dehalococcoidales bacterium
GGAGCATTTCCTCACCGTTTTACTGGGCACCCGCGGCCAGATTCTCAAGATCTGTGAAGTCTCCATCGGCAGTCTGGATAGCAGCATCGTGCACCCGCGCGAGGTTTACAAAGAAGCTATCAGCGCCAGCGCCGCCAGTGTGATTTTCGTGCATAACCACCCCAGCGGCGATAGTACCCCGTCCGTGGATGATATCGGCCTCACCAAGCGGCTGGTGGAAGCCGGAAGGATCATCGGCATCACCGTTCACGACCATATCATCATCGGCGACCCCAACTGGGCAAGCATGAAAAACTTGGGGGTCATGTAAATAGAAAATACCACTCTTAACGAGCGGAAATTACTAAAGAAAGGTTATAAGGCGATGGCAAAGGAACATAAGAAATTTGCTAAACTCGCCGAACCAGCCGCGAGGGAAGTTTTGGGAATAGAGCTAATACATTCCGTGTAGCCATGGAAAACAATTATTCGACATTGCAGAAGCTCTACCTTTTAACACATTCGTTCAATTATGTTATAGTGGGTATTTTTTTATCTACGTCTCACTATATCCGTAGCTTTCCACTACGCTATCTCGGGCATTTGTTTATTTCTATTTCTTTCGTCATCTTATTGTCACTAATAAAACCATCATGGACTCGCCGAATTGCGCAGTATATTAAATGAGTTATTTTTAATTGCTCTTAATATTGTAAGTGTAGTTACAGTATTCACAGGATTTATAGATGAAATCCAATATAATAATGAACATCCAGAAAGTTTACAAAACACTGACTGGCAATCATCACTTCTGAGTTTATCTCTCATTTTCCTTGCTTGGTTCATAGTCAATATACTTATCACTTTCCGAAAAACGAAAATCCGAAATTTGAAGTTTAGATGGAAAGAAGTACGGGTAGCTATGCCTAGAATTATGTCCTTATTCATTCTCGTATTTGCATTCGCTGGTGTAATTTCTGTCTGTACTGGAGCTTTCCCACCTTTATTTTTTTGGGTTCCTGCGATTTCGTGCTTTGCTTTTATGTTAAGTTGGGCACCAGGGTCTCTTTTTATTTAGTGCCAGTAGGACTCATTTCGTATCCGATTGACACTTTTTACCATGGGTGTTACCATAACTCACTAAGTGGGACACAAATAAACAGAAAGGAGAGATTCATGGCAGAACAAAAACCAGCCCAGCCCAATTACCCTGTCACCTTCAGCGCGGAATACCCCGGTAAGATGTCACGGCTCACCACCTTTTTCAGATTCATCCTGGTTATCCCGCAAATATTCGTGCTGTATTTCCTGGAGATTGCCGCCGGGGTCATTACCATTATTGCCTGGTTCGCTATTCTTTTTACCGGTAAATATCCGAAAGGGATGTACGACTTTGCCGTGGGTTACATGAAGTGGTCTACCAGAGTAAGTGCCTACACACTCTTTTTGACCGATAAGTACCCACCCTTCTCACTGGACTAACATTTCATAATTCCGTTTCAATAACCGGGTCTCGCAGTAAACCTTCACCGCGAAACCCGGTTTTGTTTACCTCCCCTCTCGCGTGTTATCATAAACCTCAAATGTCACCGCAGAATCGTCCCGCCCGCCGTCTCCTGCACACCTCTGACCTGCATTTGCTCACCCTCCACGACCACGGCTGCCGGGCATTTGCCGCCGTCATCGATCTCGCCCTTAAAGAGCGTGCCGACCTGCTTTTGATTGCCGGGGATTTCTTCGACCAGAACCGCATCGCGGATAACGTGCTGGACTTCGTCAAAGCGCAAATCTCGCGGCTCCATGTCCCGGTGGTCATTTTGCCGGGCAACCATGATTGCCTGGTGGAAGATACAGTCTATAACAAGAGACACTGGCTGGATTGCCCCGAAGTCCTCATTTTCCGTGATAATCAAGGCGAAACGCTCCATTTGGATAACCTGAATATTTCCGTCTGGGGCAAACCCATCGATACCTATTTTGACGTGCGCCCCCTGGCAGGCATGCCCGTTCCTGCTGTTAACGGTAATTGGAACATCGCCGCCGCCCATGGGCTGGTGGTGAAGCAGATGCCGCATTATACCCGCAGCTATATCATCACCGAGGAAGAGATCGACGGCGCTAAATGGGATTACATCGCCCTGGGGCATACGACCATTTTCGAGCATGTCTGGAGCAATCCCGTCACCTACTACAGTGGTTCCGCCACCGAAAAAGGCACGCTGGCGCTGGTTGATTTCAACGAGGAAACGGGCGTCAAAGTGACCCGCTGTGAGATCACAAAAATCCCTCTTAATAGACTTTCTGAGGAACGAAGTGACGCATGAATCTCTTACACTTTAACAAAGAGCCCCATCCATCCCGACCACATCGGGACTCAGGGATTCAAATGTAGGCGGGGTCTCCTCATTTACGTCATCCCGTACTTGATACGGGATCCAACCCTGCTGTATACGGGTTCCACTGGTATAGAATGAATTATAAGGATGGATTACGATGAACATCGATTTCAAAAAACTGGATCGAGCTTTCAACCCGAAAACAGTGGCGGTGGTGGGTGATAAAGGCCCCGGCTACATGTGGCTCAACGGCCAAAAAACCTTCACCGGAAAACTCTATTCCGTGCAGGTCGACCCCCGTGAAATCGAGGGTATCAAAGCCCTGGGAGTAGAAAACTACCCCAGCCTGCTGGCGATACCGGAAGCCATTGACCTGGTGATTGTGGCGGTGCCCAAGCAGGTAGCCTACCGCATACTGGAAGACTGTATCAAAAAAGACGTCGCCGCCGCCCACTTTTTCACCTCCGGCTTCACCGAGACCGAAACCGATGACGGCATCCGTCTGGAAAAAATGATGGTCGACCGCGCTAAAGAAGCCAATTTCTTGCTTATCGGGCCGAACTGCATGGGCTTATACAATCCTCTGGTGGGTATCCGGCAGGTGCCCCGGCAGCCGGTCGGTTTCAAAGGCCCCGTCAGCTTTATCTCGCAGAGCGGCACCCACGCCATCACTTTCTCCGAGGAAGCATATCTACAGGCACTGGAAGTGAATAAATCCGTCAGTTTCGGTAACGGCCGCGTGCTGGACGCCGCTGATTACCTGGAATATTTTGCCCAGGATGCATCCACCCGAGCCATCGGCATGTACATCGAAGGCACGCGGGACGGACAGCGCTTCCTCAAGACGCTGAAAAAAGTGGCGGAGCAAAAACCGGTGGTCATCTGGAAAGGCGGCCGCACCGAAGAAGGCGCGCGGGCGATTGCTTCCCACACCGGCTCGCTGGCTTTGCCGATGGCCATCTGGGAAGCGGCCATGAAGCAATGCGGCGCCATCCGCGTCAACAGCCTGGAAGAACTGGTGGATACGCTCAACGCTCTTATGTTTTTATCGCCAGTTTACGGCAATCGCGTGGGTATCGCCGGCGGTTCCGGCGGGCAGTCCGTAGCTATCGCCGATGTTTTCTCGGAAAACGGTTTGAAAGTCCCTGCCCTGACCAAAGAATCCTATGATAAACTGGCAAGTTTCTTTGTGCTGGTCGGTTCCGGTTGCAAGAATCCCATCGACCCCGGCGTCAACCGGCGGGAAATCAAACGCATTATGGATATTCTGGAAGAAGACGCCAATATCGATAACCTGGTGCTGATGACGTCCGTGACCTCCATGTTCCGCACCACTGAGCAACTGGAACGTGACGCTGCCATGTTGATCGAACTGCGTCAGCGCACCCAAAAACCGGTCGCGGTGGTACTGGGCTACTACGCCCCGGAAACATCAAAGGAAGTGAATGCCTTCGCCCGGACATTGAGGGATCACGGCATCTGCCTGTTCGTCTCACCGGAACGCGGCGCCCGCGCCATCAGAAATGCCCTGCTTTATCACGGATTGAGGACAAATAAGTAAAACCCCGCTTGTCATTGCGAAGTGACGAAGTCCCTGAAGCAAACTCAGGGCGGGGATTGCCCCTCCTCCTGGAGATTGCCATGTCCGCTCCATGCGGACTTAAAAGACAATGGAACATCAAAACTTCCCCGGAATGCCGGAAGTGATGATCCCCCCCAGATTCCCCTTGAGCTGCACGATCTCCGCCTCCGCTTTGCCGTCTTTCAAGGTCAATAACGCCACCGTACCTGCGGTATGCTGATACTTCGGAAACGTGGGACTCCCGGGGTTGAGCCACAACGCCCTTTCCCGTCTTTCGTTCATGCTTTTATGGGTATGCCCCAGTATCACGACATCCGGCATTTTCCCCACTGTATGCTCCGGCCATAAACCGTAGTGGGACATCCACAAACTCACGCCTTCATATTGCAGGAACTGCTCGTGTTTCACGCGGTTGTCGTTGACGATTTCAAAAGGGTCGTCATCGCCTTCGGTGGCGAGCACGGGCGCGATTGTTTCCAGTTCGTCGAGCACGGGCGTTGTATAAACATCCCCGGCGTGTAGTATTAAATCGACACCCTTGAAAACATCCAGAACCTGATGAGGTAATTCCTGGGCGGTCAAAGTGGAAAGACCGGCGCGGTGTCCCGGCACCCGGATGTGAGTATCTGAGATAACGCCGATTTTCATGATGTGCTCTCATTCTAGGCTTTGGGGAAACAGGGTGTCAACCTTCCCTCCCATTGCAAAACATCTTGATGAAATCAAGCGGCGCGGCAATCTCTCGTGGCAATATCACTCACGTCCATATTTACATTGCTATAGATACCCACGAGTAAACTCGTGGTTCTTCATAACTCAAGCTTCGCTTGCCCTGAATCCTGTCTTTGTTGATACTCAACGTATTTAAGTAACCTCTCCCTTTCCACCCCAATAGTGGAAACAAAATATCCAGGAGACCAAAACACATTTTCACGCGAGTACCGATAGTTTAGCCACCCAAACTTTTTCCTCAATTTACTACTCGTCATCCCTTTTATTAGTCCAACTACTCGACTGACCGCGTATTTTGGCGGGATGATAATCACCATGTGGATGTGATCCGGTTGGATATTGTACTTTACAATCTCACACCCGGGTATTTGCTCCATCACTTTCGGAAATAGTTTTTCCAAATACTCTTTTACCCCCGGATTCAGGACGCGATAGCGATATTTCGGTATCCACACGATGTGATATTCCGTATGGTAGGCTGAGTGTCCCGATAGTCGTATTTCCACACGCCTATTCTATCACCTCATCTCGCTATCGCGACATTCACCCACGTGTAAACACGTGGGACTCTGCCCTTCGGGCTTTCCCTAGATTCCCGCTTTCGCGGGAATGGATTGAAATCAACAGAGAGAGATACGAATACGCATCTCTCTCTGTTCTCTATTCCCATCCCCAACCTGATCGGGGATCCAAAGCCCGCCACCCTGATATTGCTTCGTCCGCCTGAGCGGATTCGCAATCACAGAAGAACCACCCGGCTCTTTTACCAAACCATCGATTGTGCTATATTATGGTTATGCATTCCTTAAAAAAGTCCGCGTTAGCATTAATCCTGGCTTTGCTGATCATCCTTCCGCTGGTATTGACCGGCTGTCCCGCGCCCACTCCCGGCTCCACCAACACAACCACTCCCTCTTCCTCAACGGCGTCGAACTCCACCCCTTCCGGCACGCTCAACTTATACGGCACCGACCCCTACACCCTGGACCCCGCTACTTCCAGCGAGGCGACTTCCGGCGAATACATCATGCAGATTTTCAGCGGGCTGCTGACACTGGATGCCAATTTGAACCCCGTCGCCGATATTGCCAAAAGCTGGACAATCAGTCCTGACGGTAAGGTGTATACCTTTACCCTGAGACAGGATGTGAAATTCCACGATGGCCGTCCGGTCACCGCCGCTGATTTCAAGTACTCCTGGGAGCGCGCCTGTAATCCCGCTACAGCCTCGGCCACCGCCGGTACCTACCTTGGGGATATTGTCGGCGCTAAAGAGATGCTGGCAGGCAGCACAACCTCGCTCAGCGGGTTAAAAGTGGTGAACGACTACACTCTACAGGTCACCATCGATAAAGCGAAGTCCTACTTCCTGGATAAAATGGCCTTTGTCGCCACCTTTGTGGTGGATAAAAATAATGTTACCAGCGGCGAATGGTGGCGCAAGCCCAACGGCACCGGGCCTTTCAAGCTGAAAAACTGGGTAAACGATACCTCGCTGGTGCTGGAGAGAAACGCCGCTTTTTACGGCGAAAAAGCCAAAGTCAACAGCGT
>JAQTOJ010000119.1 GCA_028713395.1 Dehalococcoidales bacterium
CACGCGCGGCGCCGCAGCATAAACTGGGACGCCTGACGGCGCGTGAAAGACTGGAAAAGCTGTTCGATCCGGGTACTTTTGAAGAAACCGGTGTGTTATTAAATGCGTTGACACCTGATAGTGATGGTAAAATCACCCACGTCAACGAAGTCAGCGGCTTCGGGCAAATCCACGGACAACTGACCATTGCTCATGCTGACGATGTGACCAGCCGTACGCCGGGCACACGCGCCGGCACCCAGCAGCCGCGCGGCACCAATCCGAAGTTATATCCCGAACTGTGTAATCCTGTCGTCACGCTTTATGACGGCGGTGATGATACCAACTGGATGAACGTCGTGCCGCGCTGGGGCACCGGCAATCCTTTACGCGCCGTCAACGGTTTGCGCAAAGTCCCGCATGTTAACGCCATCATGGGGAATTGCGTGGGCGTGTTGGCCATGGAAGCGATCACCGGTGATTTCGTGGTGCAGGTCAAAGGCGCCAAACTCGGTACGTACGACCCGTGTTTATTGGCAGCGCCCTTAACCGGGGACGCCAACCCGGATGAAATGGGTGGCTGGAAACTGCACGCCGAGGAAACCGGGCAGGTAGACGCTTTTGCGGATAACGACGAACAATGTCTGCAGATTGTGCGGGAATTTTTGAGCTATATGCCGCGTAATAACCGGGAAGAACCAAAGGTAGTGCCGTGTAATGACCCGGCTGACCGCCAGGTGGAAAAGATCATGACCATCATTCCGGATAAACCGATACGTGTTTACGATCAGAATCAAGTTATCAAACAGATCGTTGATGACGGCAAATATTTACCGTTAAGGCCGTTTTTCGGGAAAGCCCTTATCACCTGCCTGGCGAGAATGAATGGGCGCGTGGTGGGCATCATTGCCAACCAAACGTTATACAATGCCGGCGCCGCGGGTTTTGATGAGTGCGATAAAGCTGCGGATTTTATTATTTTATGCGATACCTATAATATCCCGTTGATCTTCCTGGCGGATACGCCCGGCAACCTGGTGGGCAAACCGGCGGAGCAGCGGCGTATCCCCACCAAAATTATGACCTGGATGGAAGCCATGGCCATGAGCACTGTGCCTAAAATTTCTATTATCATCCGCAAGGCTTACGGCATGGCTATTTCCAACATGTGCGGCACGAACTGCGGGCCGGATATTTTTGCCGCCATGACGACCGCCGAAATCAGTTTCATGTCCCCGGAAGCGGCGGCCAACGTCACCTATCTGCGCCGTATCGAATCCGCGCCGGACCCGGCGGAAGAACGCGCTCGGCTGATTGCCCAGATGCAGCGGGAAAGTTCGCCTTTCCCTGCCGCCCAGGCTGGGTTATTGGACGATGTCATTGATCCGCGCGACGTGCGCAAGTATATCATCGCTAAGCTGGATTACCTGCGGAAATGCAAGGGTGATTTTATCAGTGAGACGAAGCTGCAAAACTGGCCGACGGGATTTTAGGTGTGTTCTTCTCTCCCCGGCGTGGGAGAGGACTATAATTCATTGTTTCGTCGGCTCGATATGATTCGGCATTTCTCGCAAAGACAAAGAGAAATTTATTTGTCTGGCATCAAGTCCGGCATCATTTCCACCTTATTCTTTTGCCGGATAAAGCGGTTCACTATACCGCTGAGGGCTTCCACTGTGCCATCGGGATTAACCTTGACGGCGTTGCCGGAAACAATGCCGTAGCCGATCGTGCCGGATTTTTCCAGTTGCAGCAGGGCAATCAACTCTTCCCACTTGTCGGCTTCGCCGTGGGTATCGCAGAGCACCGGGGCAACCCCTATGCAAGGAAATATCTCTGCGCTGTTATCATCATCGGGGTCGCGCCAACGCACCCATTCCTGCGCCAGCATGATGCTGCCGGCGGAAACGGCAAAGAACGGCTTGCCGGATAGATACAGCTCCTTGATAAATTTCACCAGTTTTCTTTGCTGCAAAATCTGCATGCCCACCTCAACATCACCGCCGCTGATAAATACGATGTCTGATTTTTCCAGGAGATCTTTTGATCTTTCCATATCGGCTTTCGGGTTGACGGTCGGAACCAGTGTGGTCACTCCGGCGCCGCCCATTTGAAAATAGCTTTCCATGCGTTTGAAAAACTCGATATTATCCCCGGCCGCCGCGCCAATGTAGCCGATGGATGGCTTGGCAATCCCGCTTTCTTTGATGACACGGCTGATCACGGGGTCTGGGTTTTTGCCCCAGCGTCCGGCGAGCAGGTATACCGGTTTGGGTTGCGTCATATTTGTTCTTCCTATCGTCAATTTATTTTTCGAGGTAGTCCTCGATATCAATGGGGAACGTGGTCTTTACCAGGCAGTGCTTACCGGAAGTTTCCGGCAATATCATCTCTCTATAAATTATCACGATTTCAGCCTCGCTGCCATAGAGGTTTTTCAGGGCTTCGGTGACGTTTTTGTTCAGCGTATTTCTATGCTGAAAAGACGCTACCAGGCTGACGTCATAATGCCGGGCCGCGGTCTGTTCGATCTTGTATTCCTCGATTTCAGTGAACGCGCTGATGACGTTATCGGCTTCTCTCAGCGTCACCAACCGTCCGCTGGTGGTCAAAGTGGCGCTGAACGTGCGTCCTTCGATCGCTGAAAGCAACATACCGTGATCGCGGCCGCAGGCGCAGACGCCGGTCTCATCGATTCTCACCAGGTCGCCGACATAAAAACGCAGCAGGTAATACCAGGGATTATTGAAAGGCGTGACCAGTATTCTGCCCACCGCCGGGCCGCCGTGTTCTTTTTTCAACGGTTGAAAATCTACCCGGCAAGCCTCGTAGTTGTGGTGAAATTTCCCGGCTTCGCACTGCATGAAAACATAACCGGTTTCCGTGGAGCCGTAGGAACTCGCGAGTGGGGATTGAAACACCTGCCTGATTTGCCGCAAATGTAAAACGGCTGGATATTCGTAGGTAAAAATGATCAAACCTGGCTGGTAAACCTTTCTCCCGGCGGCTGCCAGGTAGCGGCAGAGTTTGGCTAGCAAAGAAGGGTTAGCTTCTAGAACGTCCGGTTGAAAAACGTTCAGTTCCTCCGCCATCCTCTCCATATGGGCTTCTGTCCAGAAAGCCGGACTGGTCCTTTCATTCAGATACAAAAAACGGGATAGCGTGCGTTCTTGTAAAGAAAGCGGTTTATCATCTGAGATGATCCCCACATTCATCGGGTTGACCAATATCGCTTCCCGATGATTGCCGGTGGCGAGTTTTTGGGCATAAGCGTTCAATTGCCAGGATGATTTTTCAGAAGCGTCCCACCATTTTTGGTACCAGATGTTAGTGACCGCAATATCGATGGAGCCGCTGGTTTTCACAAACTCGATCTCTTTACTGTCCAGGGCTTGCTGCAGGTCTTTTTCCGGGGGCACGAAACCGGCTGGGAAATGTGCTCTGATATCTTTTTTGTTTAAAGCAGGTAATGAGGCGTAGCGGGCATCCACGGAATAACTGGGACCGGGATCGAACTGACGCCAGTCCTTATATGCGGGAAGTGTTGCCAGGGCAGTGTTGAGGACGTTCAGGGAGTTGATGGTATATGCCGTCGGATACTTGTAATTCAGCTTCATTTCCCATCCTTGTCGAGGCAGATGGTATATTGTAGCATAATTAGCTAATTTGTTCTAAATTAGATTACATAATGTAGTAGCCAAGCCGCGTTGCCAGCCGATAAGTGTTAGTGCTATTCTGTTAGCAATTACTTTGCCTGCTCTGTATATATGAACGATGGGGAGGGTTGCATGGCTGAAAAAGTAGAAGGAATGTTGAGCCCTTATCGCGTGCTCGACCTGACTGACGAACAGGGATTATTGGCCGGAAAACTGATGGGTGATATGGGCGCTGATGTCATCAAGATAGAAAAGCCCGGCGGTGATGCCGCGCGCGGTATCGGTCCTTATTATCACGATGAAAGAGAACCCAATAATAGCCTGTATTGGTGGGTGATGAATACCAGCAAACGCGGGGTGACGCTCGATATTACCAAACCCGCCGGAGCGGAGATATTCAAACGGCTGGTGAAAACCGCGGATTTCGTTATCGAATCCTACCCTGTAGGCTATCTCTCCGGTCTGGGGTTGGGCTATCAAGACCTGGAGAAAATCAACCCCGGCATTATTATGGTTTCTATCACGCCTTATGGACAGAATGGACCTTACAGCGGCTTCAAAGGCAGCGATCTGGCGCTCTGGGCCATGGGCGCCGGCAACTACATGCGAACCATGGGTGAAACCGACCGTCCCCCTATCCGCATCGGGCACCATTCGCAGTGTTATAACCACGCCGGCACGGAGGCCGTGGTCGGCGCGCTGGTGGCTTTGTACCACCGCCGCACCACCGGGGAAGGACAGCAGGTAGATATTTCTATCCAGGATGTCATGAATTTCCTGACTGCCGTCGATTATGATTTGAACAAGACGCGGCGTTTCCGCGGCGCCAAGTACTTTGATGTCGAGGTGAAGCATATCTGGCCTTGTAAAGATGGTTACGTGATGTGGCGTTACACTGGCGGTCCTATGGCTGTTCGGCATAGCGTTCCGCTGGTGAATTGGATGGCGTCCGAAGGCATGGCCAGCGATTGGCTGAAAAACTTCGATTGGAAGAATTTCAGCCATTTCACCACTACTCAGAACATAATCGACCGCATGGAAAAAGAAACGATCGATTTCTTTATGACCAAAACCAAGATGCAAATCATGGAAGGCGCCGTGAAGTACCGTATTATGCTCTATGCCGCCAGCACGGCTAAAGATGTGCGCGAAAGCCCTCAACTGGCGGCGCGCGGCTTCTGGACGGAAGTGGAACACCCGGAACTCAAGAAGAAAATCACCTATCCCGGCAAATGGGCGAACAACTCGCTCACACCGCCGCAGATCTCCCGCCGCGCCCCGCTGGTCGGTGAGCATAACCAGGAAATATATTTCAACGAGCTAAAAATGAAACCGGAAGATTTTCGTCGCTTGGCCCAGGCGAAAGTGATATAGAGGAGAAATATAATGGGAAAATTACCTCTCGAAGGTATTAAAGTAGCGGATTTTTGCTGGGTCTGGACGGGACCGACCACCACCAAAGTACTGGCTGATTTCGGCGCGACGGTGGTAAAGATAGAAAGCAAAGCCAGACCGGAAACATGGCGCATTCAGCCGCCATTCAAAGATAATGTGCCGGGTTTCAATCGCGGCGGTATTTTCAACACTATCAATACCTCAAAATACAGCGTGAACATCAACGTCTCCAAGCCAAAGGGTAAAGAACTGGCGAAAAAACTCATTGCCTGGGCGGACGTCGTCACGGAGAATTTTGCCGGTGGCTCTATGGAAGGCATGGGGCTGGGTTACGAGGTCTGTAAGGCCATCAACCCGGAAGTGATTATGCTCAGCAGCGCAATGATGGGACAAACCGGACCCTGGAGTATTTTGCCCGGTTACGGTGACCTGCTTTCCGCCATTTCTGCCGTCAGCGAGATCTCCGGCTGGCCCGACCGCCCGCCCTCTGAGATCGGATATTATACCGATTACGTGGCGCCGCGTTTTAATGCTATGACGCTGTTGGCGGCCCTGGATTACCGCCGGCGCACCGGCAAAGGGCAGTACCTTGATATCGGACAACACCAGGGTGGCTTGCAGTATGTATTGCCCCAGATCATGGACTATGAAGTCAACAAACGCGTCGCCGGGAGAATGGGCAATCGTGATAAATATGCCGCACCCCACGGCTTGTTCCGCTGTCAAGGACAGGATCGCTACATCGCTTTGACGATTTATACGGACGAACAATGGCGGGCTTTATGCAATATCGCCGGGGATGTGCCTTGGGCAAACGATCCGAAATACGCCACTTTTGAGGGGCGCAAAGCCAATGAAGACGAACTGGAAAACGATATTCTGGCGTGGACTCTGACTCAGGATGATGTACAATTGATGCTTGACTTGCAACATGACGGTGTGATTGCCGGTTATCTCATGAGTCCGCCGGATTATCTGGAAAATGATCCTCACATCAAAGCCAGAGAATATTATGTGGAACTAGACCATCCGGAAATCGGTAAGATACACGCGCCTCGTCAGCCTGCCGTGCTTTCCAGGACACCGTGTGAGGTAAAGAGAGCGCCATTGATGGGCGAACACACGGATGTTGTGCTCAAGAATTTC
>JAQTOJ010000120.1 GCA_028713395.1 Dehalococcoidales bacterium
ACGGGGTTATTCCCATGCTAGTTTCCCGTCAAACTTGACCGTATTATCTGCGTCCGGGATAATTTCCCCGATGTCATAAGCATGTAATCCTTTGGTTTCCAGATACTTTATCATCGAAGCTTCTTCCTTGGGCGCGGTCACCATGATCATCCCCACCCCCAGGTTGAGGTTATTGAGCATATCTTCTTCCGGCACGCCGCCGGCTTTCTTGATCACTTTGAAAAGCGGTAAAACCTCAATTTTCTCCAGGTGCACCAGGGCGCTCAGACCCGTGGGCAGGATACGTTCCAGGTTGCCGCTGATGCCGTCACCGGTGATATGCGCCAGTCCGCGTACTTTGGGAGAGGTAAGGATATCCTTGAGACCGGGATAATAGGCGGTGTGAGGCTTCAAAACAGCGTCAATAAAAACCTCGCTGTTGATCTTTTTCTTCAATACGGCGGGTTTGGCGGCGATCAATTTACGCACCAGCGAATAGCCGTTGGTATGTAAACCGTTGGAGGCAATGGCGATCACCGTATCGCCATTTTTGATCCTGGAGCCGTCAATGATTTTCTGCTTGCTGACCACGCCGACCACACTGGAACTCAGGACAAATTGACCTTCGGGCAGCACGCCCGGCTGCTCCGAAGTTTCACCGCCGACCAGACTGCAATCCTGATTTTCGCAGGCTTGATTGATGGCGGTGATGATCTTTGTAACATCTTCTTTGATCAGTTTCCCCACGATGATCACATCCAGGACGGCAAACGGTTTTGCCCCCATAACAATGATGTCATTGATGAGGTGGTTGATCATATCGAAGCCGATATTATCGATTTTGTTGAACTGCTTTGCTAATAACTGCTTGGAGCCGGGTTCTTCGGCCTTGAGCACCAGTACCGGGTCTTGTATACCGGGAAAACTGGCTTCAAACAGAGAAGCAAAAGCCCCGACCTTATTTAAGATGCGCGGGTCTTTCATTTTCAACTGTGAGCGCAGAGCCAGCGTAATTTCAGAGTGGCCGTCCCGATCGACGCCGGAGGCGGCATAAGTCATTTTCGCGGGTGATATTTTCATCTTTACTTCTTTTTCTTTTTCGGGTTTAGGAGCTGCATCTGACCGCGGCAGTTGCGGAAGTATTTACAAGGGAAAACGCCCCTGGGTTCCTCTCCCAGTCCGCGGCAGGAATTTTGCCATGAGTCCGTTCCCTCCAGCGCCAAGAGGATAGCATCCTGATCTGTCAGCTCGAAACCACAGCGGTCGCAGACTAAAATCTCCATCAATTTCCTCCCTGCTTTTCCTACGATTTTTTATATTTGTTCACGAATCGTCCCATGCGTTTCAGGGCTTCTTCAATTTTCGGTAGGGAAGTCGCATAGCAGCACCGGATGTAACCTTCACCGCATTTCCCGAAAGCAGAACCCGGCACGGCAGCTACTTTTTCTTCTGCCAACAGCGTTTCAGCGAATTGCTCGGAGGTCATGCCGGTGACTTTGATGGATGGGAAAGCGTAAAAAGCGCCTTTGGGCTCGAAGCAGGGCAAGCCGATATCTCTTAATCCTTTCACGATCACCAGCCGCCGACGGCTATAATCTTCTACCATTTCCTTTACGGAATCGGCGCCGTTGCGTAAAGCTTCAATGGCGGCTACTTGCCCCATGGTGGAGACGCACATCATCGAATACTGGTGAATTTTGGTCATGGCGGCGATGATTTCTTTGGGTGCGCAGGCGTAGCCCACGCGCCAGCCGGTCATTGCAAATGCCTTGGAAAACCCGTTTAGCAAAATTGTGCGGGCTTTCATACCCGGCAATGAAGCGATGCAGGTATGGGTCACGCCGTAAACGAGCTTGGCATAGATTTCGTCGGAGACTACCATCAGATTGTGTTTTTGCGCCAGGTCCGCAATGGCGGCCAACTGGTCTTTGGACATGACGGCGCCGGTAGGATTGGAAGGGTAACCAATCAATATCGCCCGGGTCTTTTTGGTGATGTATTTTTCCACATCCGCCGCTTCCAGAGCAAAATTGTTCGCTTCGTAGGTAGGAACGGCTACCGGCACGCCGTCCGCGAGAATCACGGCAGAAGCGTAGGCAACGTAAGCCGGGTCGGAGATAATTACCTCATCACCGGGATTTATCATCGCGCGCATTGCCAGATCCAGCCCTTCGCTTACCCCCACCGTCACCAACATTTCGGTATTCGGGTCGTAATCAATGTCATATTCGTTCCTGAAATACTTGTTCAGCTCTTTGCGCAGTTCGATAATACCGGAGTTGGAGGTATACATCGTCTGACCTTTTTCTATCGATTCGATGGCGGATTCGCGGATATGCCAGGGAGTCACAAAATCCGGTTCGCCCACACCCAGAGAAATAGCGTCCGGCATGGCATAGACCAGATCAAAAAACTTACGGATACCGGAAGGGGAGAGTTCGTTGGCGCGGCGCGATATGTTATAGACGGATTTATTCAGGTTCGTAGATTGTTTACGCATGTGAAGTCTCCTGTCTATAAAACTACTTGTTGGCGGTTGACTTCTTCTCTGTCATCCATCGTTTCGCCGTCTTCCTTGTAGCGCTTGAGCACGAATTGCGTGCTCGTGCCCTTGACGCCTTCGATGTGGGAGAGTTTTTGCGAGACAAAGTTGGCGATTTCATGGCTGTTTTTACCGGTCACCATGACCAGTAGATCGTAGGTGCCGGAGACCAGGTACACGCTCCGGGCCTGCGGAAAGCGATAGATGCGTTCGGCAATGGAATCGAACCCCAGGTCTTTCTGCGGTTCCAATTTGACCTCGATCAGGGCGTAAACGTGCTCGTTTTCCGCTTTGTCCCAATTGACGATGGCTTTATATTTCAGTATCGTCCGGTCCTGCCACGCTTGCTTGATGAACTTGGTCACTTCAGTCTGGGGGATACCGGTCATATCGGCGATCTGCTTGGGGGTCGTGCGGGCATCATTTTCCAGAATTTTCAATACGTTTTTCAACATAATTCCACTCCCGACGGGGATAATACTACATTATAGCAAATCCGAAATCCGAATAGCGAAACAATTCACGTCATCCCCCGGAAAGCGGCACAACCCGTAGGGGCGTGTTTAAATCATTGGTCTTCTGGTGTGCCAATCTGTTACCTGCTGATAGGCGTGGCTGATGCGGAATAACGTCTCTTCAGCGAATGGTTTGCCGATAATCTGCAGACCGATGGGCAGTCCCTTGGCGAATCCCGCCGGAATGGAAATGCCGGGCACACCGGCTATGTTGATCGGCAGCGTGCAGACATCGCTCAGATACATGGAGAGCGGGTCGTTGGCTTTTTCCCCGATCTTGAAAGGCACCGTGGGTGATGTGGGGGTCACTAGAGCATCATATTTGGTAAAAGCCGCATCGAATTCGCGGCGTATCAGCGTGCGGACCTTCTGAGCTTTGAGGTAATAGGCATCGTAGTAGCCGGAGGAAAGGGCGTAGGTGCCCAGCATGATGCGGCGTTTCACTTCCGGCCCGAAGCCGAACTGCTTGGTCTTTTCCATACCTTCCCACATGCTATCCGTATTGAGGAAGGCGGCCCCGTACTTGGAGCCATCGTATCGCGCCAGGTTAGCGGACGCTTCAGACGGGGCGATAATATAATATACGGCCAGCGCTAGTCGGGTCGAGGGTAGAGAAACGTTCCAATCTACAATCGCGCCCAGTTCTTCCAGTTTTTTGATGGCGGTTTTCACGGCGGTATCCACTTCCGGCTGCATGCCTGCGACGAAATATTCTTTGGGAATGCCGATTTTCATACCTTTGATGTTGCCGTTCAGGTTTTTCGTGTAATCGGGTACAGGCTCGGGCGCTGAGGTGGCGTCCCGTTTGTCCTGACCGGAAATTACGTTCATCACCAACGCACAGTCCAGCGCGTCGCGGGTAAAGGGCCCGATCTGATCTAGCGAACTGGCAAAAGCAATTAGACCGTAACGGCTGACGCGTCCGTACGTTGGCTTCAGTCCCACGACATTGCAGAAGCCCGCCGGCTGCCGGATGCTGCCGCCGGTATCCGAACCTAAAGAAAAGATGGCTTCGCCCGCCGCCACGCCTGCCGCCGAACCGCCGCTGGAACCGCCCGGGACGCGTTCAAAAGCGTAGGGGTTGTGGGTAGTAAAAAAGGCGGAATTTTCCGTGGAGGAACCCATGGCAAATTCATCCAGATTAGTTTTACCCACGAGCACCATGCCCGCGGCAATTAATTTTTCAATCACGGCCGCGTTGTACGGCGGCACAAATTTTTCCAGCATCTTGGAGGAAGCGGTGGTGCGGATGCCCTGCGTGCACAAAACATCCTTCATCAGCGCCGGTATACCGGTGAGCGGCGTGGCTTTACCCTGGGCGATGGTTGCATCGGCTTTTTTCGCCTGTGCCAGGGCAAAATCGGCGGTTTCCGTGACGAGGGCTTTGACCTTCGGTTCTACTTTTTCGATGTTATCGAGGCAGGCTTGGGTCAACTCCACCGAGGAAATTTTTTTCCTGGCAAGCAATTCGTGGGCGGCATGTATTGTCAACCAATTCAGATTATCGGACAATTTCGGGCTCCTTATTCCAGCACGGCGCGCAGTTTGAATAGATCCCCTTCACGGTCGGGGGCATTAAGAAGAATGTCTTCGGCGGGCAGAGAAGCTTGGGGGACATCATCCCTTAACACATTTACCAGGCTAATGGATTGCGCCGTGGGTGGCACATTGGACGTATCGATTTCCTTCAACACCTCGAAGTTTTCCAGGATGTTGGAGAGCTGTTCGCGGGCTTTTTCGATTTCCGCATCGGTGATACCCAGGCGCGCCAGCGCGGCAATGTGGATGACTTCTTCACGGGATAATTTCATGTTTAGCCTCTTCGATTTGTTGCCCAAATTATATCATTCAATCTGAGAGAGGCGCAACGACGCGTTGTTGCCTGGCTACTCTATGGAATTCCAAAAAACCATGATTGACAAAAAAACATGCGCACGATAGAATGTTTTAGCTTGGAACAGGTCGACTCGTTAGTTAGAGCCGGGCTTTGAATAGGCAGCGGAAATACCCGCGGGACTAAGCATCCTGCGGGTATTTTTTTATACTCAAATTTATGGGGGTAAAATGGCCGATATTTACGACTTGAACGACATCAGCAGTATCACCGGGTTAACCGAAAAAGAAGCAGAAAAGAAACTGGAGACTGATGGTTATAACGAAATCCCCTCGTCCAAAAAACGCGGGATATTTTCCATTGCCTTCAGCGTAATACGCGAACCCATGTTGCTGCTCCTGATCGCCAGCGGCATTATTTATATGGTGCTGGGAGATTTGCAGGAAGCCTTGATGTTAATGGGTTTTGTCTTTGTCATTATCGGCATCACCCTGTACCAGGAAAGAAAAACGGAAAGAGCTCTGGAAGCTTTACGCGATCTTTCAAGCCCAAGAGCCATGGTTATCCGGGAAGGCGTGGCAAAGCGTATTCCCGGGCGTGACGTCGTTGTCGGGGATATTTTGATCCTTTCCGAAGGCGACCGTGTACCCGCAGACGGGGTGGTTATGGACTGTAACAATCTGATGCTGGAGGAGTCTTTGCTCACCGGTGAATCCGTGCCGGTACACAAGATGGAATCACCGGAAACCAAAACAATGGAAAGACCCGGCGGTGATAATTCGCCTTACGTTTTTTCCGGGACGTTGGTGGTCGGCGGCACCTGTTTGGCATATGTTTCCGCCACCGGCGTGAATACCGAATTCGGGAAAATCGGCAAGTCCTTACAGTCCATAGAACCTGAAGAAACGCTGCTGCAGGTAGAAACCCGCCGCATTGTAAGAAATTTGGCCATAATCGGGCTTGGTCTTTGTATTGTCATGGCCCTGGTATACGGTTTTACCAAAGGGGATTGGCTGGATGGTTTTCTGGCGAGTATCACCTTAGCCATGGCGATCTTACCGGAAGAATTTCCGGTGGTGTTGACGGTTTTTCTCGCCCTCGGCGCCTGGCGTATTTCACAGAATCAGGTGCTGACGCGCCGCATGCCGGCGATAGAAACATTGGGGTCGAACACGGTGCTTTGTGTGGATAAAACCGGCACATTGACTTTAAACAAGATGTCTGTTGCCAAAATCGCCGTAAAAGGGGAAGCGTTTACGGTTGATTTGCAATCTCAGCAATCTCCACCGGAAAAATTT
>JAQTOJ010000121.1 GCA_028713395.1 Dehalococcoidales bacterium
CGGCGGACTGAGTATTTTGGTAGCAATGCTATTGGTCAATCTAAAATCTGCTGCCAAAACCACCCGGTAGGAAATTTGGGGTACATTCTAAAGCTAAACGAAGATTTATTAATTTAATACCAGCTGTCAGTTTCTGGAACGCTACTGCCGTTCAACTCTCCAGTAGTTCTTTCATCGGCGTCCAGTAGTAGTCACGCCAACCTTGAGCAATATCGTCATACTGGTCAGCAGGTACGCCTGTCTGAGTAAAGGTGAGTCTAGTGCCCCCTGAGATGGCTTTCAAAGAGAAGGTTGCCCGCGAATAGTGCCCCTCCGGCCAATCGCCGGCACGCCACGATTGGACGATTTTCGTATCGGGCAGCAGTTCAATATTAGACCCTTCGGCGTACCCATCGAAAACCGAAAACTTCCCACCGATTTTGCGGCTGATGGTAGCTTTGCCGCCGGTAAAGAGGGCGTGTTGTTTGGCATCCATAAGCGCTTCGTAGACTTGGTGCGGGCCGGTTTTGAAGGTAGCGGTTTGCCGGATATTTTTGGTTTGCATTTTCAACCCCCTTGTTTCATAACCGCAGTCCGTAAACGGGTAGCGGTCTATCATTCACATAAACCTGCTTGCCTTCCATGGCGACACGGCCTTGGGTAATCATCTGGATAGCGAGCGGATAGATCACCCAATCGCCCTTTTCTTTAAGACTGTTTTGCAAAGCATTGCAAATGCTGGCCATTGCATCAACTTGTGACTCATCGGCTTTTTGCCGGAACGCGGCAAAATCATGGATGGAGTTTTGCCGCAAAAATGCCTGCAAGTCATTAAAGTCAGTCATCAATTGGCGCTGCTGTACTACTTCTATAATATTCAAAGGGTGGGATTGTAATAAAATCGGACCGTCATCTTCCCCTTTATCCACGAAAAACAAGGTAGAAAGGACTTCATTATCTCCGGCAATAATGGCCTTGGCAGATGCTACCCATGCCAGCCCGATGTAACCTTTGGCGGTATCGCCCGGGTGCACATTTAAAATACGCGGATAATAGTTATCTACCAGCCAATCGGTGTTTAGAAGGTCATACCCTGCCAGACAAATCAAATCCGGTTGTTTACCGATACTTTTCTCAATTAGTGCTAACGTATCTTGTTCGTACCGAATGCGTTGTTCGCTATTACGCGGCGCTTTGCCGGCGCCATATTTATTCCGTGCTTCTCTAAGATAAGGAATGTGGCTGAGTTCGATCACCGGGTGATTGTTTTTCCGGGCGATCTCCGTGGCGTCACAACCGGGGCGGTTGGTAAAAACATAATAGTTGTGGACAGGATTATGCTTTACAATTTCCCGGTAATTGGTACCAGATCCGGAGACAAAGCAGACGATATTAGCTCTGGAGCCGGAGATTGCGGGGTCGTAGATCAGGTTTTTCATAGCGCTATCTTACCATAAACAACGCGGTGATTATTGAAGTATTCTGTCCGTGCCGTGAACACAAATCTTCCGCCTTAATTCTATTTACACTATATATGGAAGTCAATAGATATTGCTGCCGAAATTAGTTTCTGGCAGAATTACTGTATGATAAAAAGACATCCGCGTATGGTTAGAGAAAGCCGCACCATGAACGTCATGATCAATATGTATTGCCACAAGCAGCATCAAGGGAGAGAGTTGTGCGCCGGTTGCCGGGAATTACTGACTTACGCCGAAGAAAGGCTAAACAAATGTCCTTTCCAAGCTGGCAAGTCTACTTGCGCCAAATGCCGGGTACATTGTTACCAAAAGACGATGCGGGAAAAAATCCGGGGGGTGATGCGTTATGCAGGTCCGCGCATGATTTTCTGCCATCCGGTGCTGGCGGTTCTGCATCTAGTAGATAGGTTGAAAAAATAGCTTGGTCTATCGGTAAAAAAAGAGAGGGAGGTTTTTAGCCTCCCTCTCTTTTATCCTATGTAAGAGTTTAGGGTTTCAACCAGGCGGCGATGGCGTTGACCTGAGCAGCCGTGAGACTGTTGCCGGTATTGTGCGAGGAGATGAAGGGAATAAGTTGCGCCTGGGTTTTAGAAGTTGAGGGTATGCCGTGACAAGCGGTGCAATTTGCTGCGAAGACCGCCGCTGCGTCAATGGTTAGCGGTGCGCTGGGAGTGGTGATCGTAGCAGTGTTGGAAGGTGTGGCGTCACCGGCCGCATTGAAAGCGATCACCCGGTAGTAATAAGTAGAGTTTGCAGTGACGGCGTTGTCCGTATAACTGCTCGCGTTCGGTACCAAAGTAGTACTCGACAGTCCGGTGGTGAAGGTGTTGTTGGTGGCGCGCTGGACGCGGATACCCGTCTCGTTGACAGCGTTATCCGTCCACGTTAAGTTAACGACATTGTAGCTGGGCGCGGTTGCGGATAAGCCGGATGCCCCAGCCGGGACGGTGGTCGCCGGTGCGGGAGTAGTAGCAGAAATGACGCCCGTAGGAGCGGAATCACCAACGGTGTTGAAAGCAATCACACGGTAGTAGTAGGTCGTGCTGGGGCTTACGGTAGTATCGGCGTAGGTTGTAACATTGGCGCTGACCGTGAAATTAGTCAATCCGGACGTGAAGCTGTTAACAGTCGCGCGTTGCACACGAAAGCCGGTTTCATTATTAGCGTTATCCACCCAATAGATATTGATATGAGTTGCGCTGGCTGAAGTGGCGGTAATGTTGGATGGCGCGGCAGGGGCTGTGGTTGCTGGAGGAGTGGGGGTAGTCGTGGTTTTCTGGGCTTTGATGCTCTTGGCAACCCATTTTTCGCCGTTATAGGACGCTTCGAGTTTAACAGAGGCGCCGACGGCGAGAGTGCCTCTAGTATTAGTCTTCGGCGTCAGCCAGATCACGATGCCGGTAATAGTGATATTTTCGGTGGTCAGGGCTGTGATATTGGCTCTTAGTGTTAGTTCTCCTTTAGCAGCGTTAGTATTGCGATTTTCTGTTTCTCGTTCCTGTTCGTTTGTATTTTCATTGGAATCCTGCAGTATCGTCGGGCGGCTAGCGGAAGTATCTGCGGGTGCTTGTGCGGCCAATGCCACGCCGCCAATCGTGCTTAACACAATCAACAGGGATAAGAATATGACCAATATTTTCTTTTTCATTTTGCTCCTTGTTTGTATTATTGATTATTTATTTCGATTAGAATGGTGTAAACGGTGTTCCTCCCATCACCCTCCTCATCATTTCGTTCACCTAAACAGGGCATCACGGGAACGTCTTTACCATCGATACTAAATCCGTTTTCCTCCCGTCATCGCGCCTGCAACATTAGGAATATGATTGCGTTGGTAATATTAATAACGAAAAGAAACGGAAAAGGTTAGTTCGTTAACAAAAAAACCTGGGGAAAAATTCGAGGGCAATTAAAAAAACGAGAGGCGGAGAGTCAATCTCCGCCTCAATGTTTACGTAAATACCGGATCAACGAATGCCGGTATCGATATTGATATCCAGTTTCATGGTTTCACCGGATTTGATGGAGATATTTTTCGGCACTTCGCTGCTACGGTCAAGTCCGTTGTCATTGATATCAACACGGTATTCTCCCGGGTTCAAGGCGATGGTATAAGATCCTTGATCGGTTTGACCGATTTGCTGGATATCCACTGTATTAATGAGCACCGTCCCCGCCGGGTTATAAATCAATATTTTGCGGATGGCAAAAACCTCGCCGGAAACCGGCGGGTTGCCGGTAGAGCTTTGAACCGGGGTGATCGGCCCAATCGTAACAGTCCCCTGCAAAGTACCGGGCGGCGCAGACTTACACGAAGATAATATCAGTGCCGGCATTATGAGCAAGAAAATCAACCATTTTTTCATTTTCTCACCTCCGCAACAGAATTATTTTCGTCTTTTTATTCTATTAGCGATATGACAAAAATTACACCATTGGGAAGTGACTAGAAACTGCCGATCATTTTATCCGGGATTTTATCCCAGCATTGCCTCTCGACGCTCAGTGGGTCATTTTCTACATAACAGCTTTCGCCGAGTAACATTGTTTCACGTTTATTACCGTATTTCGACCATTTGCCCAGGGCTTCGCAACTGGGAATTCCGGTGCGTGCCATATTCAGCCAGCCGTCCTGTAGATTGTGTGAAAGCGTATCCGCCTTGGGTCCACCGCCGGAGAAAACCGGTTCGTGGGTGCCCCAGGTAAAACCGACATCGATTGCGTGGCAGGCTCCCAGTCTACCACCGGCAATTGGTGAAGGCCAGGTAAACAGGTAATCATAGGCGGGCTGCCGGTGATTTTGCTTGGTTTCCGCCAGCCGGATGGCGGGTATGCGGAAGATATGGTCGGTTTGTATGGCGGAAAGGATATCTTTACTGGAAACCGGCACATTGCGGGCTTGCCGGGCTTTACGGTAATGATTCACCATTTCCGGGGCGAAATCCGCCGGGACAAAACCGCTGATTATTTTCACTACCCCTTCGTCCGTCAGATTATCCATGGCCGGAGGCGGCGGCATGAAGAATTGATATTCATCTAGCGTCGTGCCGATAATTACCGGAATATCGGTTGACGCCCCTTCTCTAATGGCAGTCAACGGATGAACTGGCAAGACTTTTCCATCAACCACCGGTTGAAAAGGCAGGGAGCTAATGCCCAATTTCTCCGTGCGTACTTTGCGTAAAAAGGCTTTTTGGCAAGCGATTATATTTTCTGTCGGTGTAGACAATAATCCTTTAATATCGCTGGCTTTGGTTCCCAGGGTGTCAAGAAATACCTCGGTGATACGTTCGACCACGGACTTGGGTTGTACGGTACTGGCCGCGCCGCTTTGTAAGATTGCCCGGTGGAAAAGGCCTTGGGATCTTGGTAACGCCAGTTGGCAACCGATGCTCATACCACCGGCGGATTCGCCGAAGAGGGTGACGTTTTTCGGGTCGCCGCCAAAGGCAGCGATATTGTCTTTCACCCATTGCAGGGCGGCTATCTGGTCTAACAAACCTTCGTTACCGGTAGCAGCAATCCTTCCGTCGGTTATCTCGTTCAAACTTAAAAAACCCAGGGCGCCGAGGCGATAATTAATCGTGACGATGATAGCATTGCCGCGCCTTGCCAGAACGTGACCGCGAAAACCCGCTTGCGAACTGGCGCCTTCAAGAAAACCCCCGCCATGTATCCATAACATCACCGGGCGTTTGGAGTTATCCAAACCCGGCGTCCAGATATTCAAGTACAAGCAATCTTCACTCTGGGTTTGTCCGGCAACCACCTGCCATAATCCCTGCGGGGCTTGGATCTGCGGCGCAACGGCGGCGTATTTTTTGGTTTCTTTGACTCCCGCCCAGGGTGTCAAGGGCTGTGGCTGTAACCAGCGTTTTTCGTCTATAGGAGGAGCCGCATAGGGCACCCCCCTGAAAATATACAATCCCTCTCTTTTTTCACCGGCAATTTTACCTGCTTGCGTTTTTACAATCGGGTCAGTCATTGTTATCTCCGCTCCCTCTTTTATTAGCCTCACTGCACATAATCCTACCTTTGAGGTACTCCGCAAGTCAATATTTATATTATCTTCGATTATGATAGATAGTGTGTGATATAATGTTGAGCTGGGGACGCACGTGATATATACTTCACCCCATCGAGATATGAAATCACAAATCCAAATCAACCAGTTAGACGAAAAGAAAGTCCCTCACGCGATTCTCAATCTGATCTGGCCGGTGGTTATTCAGGAAGCTTCCTTCTCCATACTCGGCATGGCAACCACAGTATTGCTAGGACACCTGGGAGCCGCTGCCATTACTGCCCAGAGTCTGAGTGAGAACATCGTACATTTGCCGGAAGTGGCTTTCGCCGGTATTAGTATCGGTGGCACGGCCATTGTGGCGCGTCATATCGGCGCCGGCGAACCGGAGAAGGCCAATCATACTCTGCGTCAGGCCATGATCATGGCGGTGATACTAGGCGCCTTTTTCGCCGTATTATGGTGGTTTTTTGCTGACCAACTGTTATTCGTGTTCCGGGCAGAGCCGGACGTTGTGGCGATTGGGGAAGATTACATCCGTATCAACGCGCCTTGCATCATGTTCTTTTTCATATTCTATTGCGGTGAAGCCATGCTGCGCGGCGCCGGCGATACGCGCACCCCCATGATGATCATCATCACCGAACAGTTAATCGGCACCGCACTGGCGTTTCTGCTG
>JAQTOJ010000122.1 GCA_028713395.1 Dehalococcoidales bacterium
CGACTACATCATCTGCAACCATGCTGAGCCCGACCATTCCGGGGCGATTTCCCACGTGCTGGCGAAATACCCCGCCGCCGTAGTTGTCTGTACCGAAAGATGCAAGACCATGCTGATTGACCTTTTCGGCATCAGTGCGGAGAAGTTTAAAACGGTAAACGATAAAGAGACGATATCGCTGGGTAACAAAACACTGGAATTCATCCACCTACCCTGGGTGCATTGGCCGGAAACAATGGTCACCTATCTGAAGGAAGACAAAATCCTGTTCTCCTGCGACTTCTTCGGGTCGCACCTGTCAACCACTGATTTCTACGTGACGGATGAAGGCCAGATGCTGGAAGCCGCCAAACGCTATTACGCCGAGATCATGATGCCGTTCCGCACCTTTATCCAGAAAAACCTGGAAAAACTGCAAGGGTACGATATCAAGATCATCGCCCCCAGTCACGGGCCGATGCATGATAAACCTGCCGTCATTATCAACGCATATCATGCCTGGGTCTTCGATGAGCCGAAGAATACCGTCGTGATTCCCTATACCTCAATGCACGGCAGCACGAAAAAAATGGTGGATTTCCTGGCATCGGCTCTGGCGCAGCGCGGCGTCAAAGCTGAGGAATTCGAGTTGAGCGTGACCGATATCGGTAAGCTCGCCATCGCTCTGGTGGATGCCGGCACGATCATCATCGGCACCCCGACGGTGTTGACCCAGCCGCATCCCATTGTCATGTATGCCACGCTGCTGGCTAACGCCCTCAAACCCAAGGCGAAATTTGCCTCCGTGATCGGTTCTTACGGCTGGGGCGGGAAGACCGTGGAAACTATTGCCGCCTCGATTCCCAACCTCAAGGTGGAGGTGCTGACGCCTGTGTACATCAAAGGCCAGCCTAAAGAAGCAGATTATCAGGCGTTGGTAACACTGGCGGAAACTATTGCCCGGAAGCATAAAGAAGCCGGATTGAAATAGTACTCCATTTAGAGAACCAGAAATAAGCGGAATGAAATGGATTCCCGCTTTCGCGGGAATGACGTATTAAAAAAGAGGAGAAATAAAATTTCTCCTCTTTTTTATTCTTTCCCATCCCCGACCCGATCGGGGATCCATAAAAATGGTCTACAACTATGAACTAGAAACTTTCCGCCAGCGTGGTGAAAGTATCGTGGTGATCTTCTTCCTGCTGGAGAATCTCGCGGAAGAGGCGGTTGGTGGTTTCGTCGCCTTCTTTTTTGGCCATGGCAACGATCTCTTTGTATAAGGTCACGGCGTTAAGCTCATCCTTGATATCCTGCTCCACCATTTCTTTCAGCGTGGTGCCGACGAAAATGGGAGACGGCTTGGTGGTAGGAATACCGCCCAGATAATAGAGCCTTTCGGCAATCATCTCGGCATGTTTCATTTCTTCGATGGCGATCTTCTGGAAAGCATCGCGGACGGCGAAACCATTCACGCCGCTCCACTGCACATGCTGCCACATATACTGCACGGAAACCTGCATTTCGCGGGCGATCGCATCGTTCAACTTTGCCAGTAAAGCCTTGGAGACCTGGGTCGCGGGTTCTTTATTGTTAGCTGCCATATTTACCTCCCTGAACATTTAGTACTGGCATTATACTTTTATGTTAAGCGGGTAATATGTGATTAAAGTTACGCCCAAAAAGATGATAAATTACTCTTTACCCAATGGCAAGCATGCGGTTGACTGAATTCAATGCCCTGACTCTAATTTCTTCCGGTACGGTAATCACGTAGCGGTTTTCCTGCAGCGCCCAGAGCACTTTTTCCAGCGTGATCTTCTTCATGTTGGGGCAAACAGCTTTATCGGTGGCGGGAATAAATACCTTCCCCGGATTTTCTTTTTGCAAGCGGTAAATGATCCCGACTTCCGTGCCGATGATGAATTCGGTTGCTTTGCTTTCCCGCACGAACCGGATCATCCCGCCGGTGGACATAACTTCATCCGCGGCGGCTTTGGCATCGGGGCGGCATTCCGGATGCACCAACGCAATGGCGCCCGGGTGTTTTTGTTTTTCTTTCAAAATATCGTCACCAAGAATGCGCATATGGGTTGGACAAAACCCGGGCCAGAGGTGCATTTTCCGGCCGGTTTTTTCACCCACCCATTGCCCAAGATACTGGTCCGGCACAAAGAGTATTTCCTTGTTTTTGGGAATACTGTTCACCACCCGCACGGCATTGGCGGAAGTGCAGCAAATATCGGTTTCCGCTTTGACCGCCGCGGATGAATTGACGTAGCAGACCACCACGGCGCCGGGTAATTCACGTTTTTTCTCGATCAGTTTTTCCGGTGTGATCATATCCGCCATAGGGCAGCCGGACTCGAAATCGGGCAGCAACACCGTTTTCCCGGGGTTGACGATATACGCCGTCTCCGCCATAAAGTGCACGCCGCAAAAAACGACCGTCTGCGCCTCGGTCTTGGCGGCTTGCTGGCTGAGTTCCAATGAATCCCCGATGAAATCGGCGATATCCTGCACTTCCGGTCTTTGATAGTTGTGCACCAAAATAACGGCATTTTTCTGCTTTTTCAGCCGGTTGATTTCGTTGACGATATCGTGATTTTGTGATTTCATTTTTACTGCCTTTGGTTTTCGTCTTTGCGAGTCCGCCAAAGGCGGGCGCGGCAATCTCCGGGAGGCGGCGTTCCCCACCCTGAGATTGCTTCGTCATTTCATTTCTCGCAATGACATAGAAATATTATTGTTTATTAATCGTATCGCCGGGAGCAACTCTGCCGCCCTTAATCACCCTCGTGAAAATACCTTCAGTCGGCATGACACAGGTGCCGACCTGCTGGTAAATGGCGCAGTGCGCATGGCATTCTTTGCCGATCTGGGTGACTTCTAAAACTACATCTTTACCAACCGTCAGCCGGGTGCCGATGGGTAAAGATACCAGTTCAATGCCTTCGGTCAGGAGATTCTCCGCGAAAGCCCCGGGGCCAACATCCGCCCCAAGTTTGCGCATCTTCTCGACGCTCTCATTCGCCAGTAGACTGACCTGCCGGTGCCAGGTAGAATCCGCATGGGCATCGCCCTGCAAACCGAAATCGGTGAGCAGCATACCTTCTTTGATGGGATCTTTCTGGGTGCCTTTTTTCACGCTGCGGCAGATCGCTAATATTTTTGCCGGCATCTATCTGTCCTCTGTTTTTGCTGTTTCTTCAATAGTACCACCACCGAGCACTATGTCGCCATCATAAAATACCGCCGCCTGTCCGGGGGTGACGGCGGACTGCGGCTCGGTAAACTTGATTTTCACTTTGCTTCCAGAAACCGGCGTGACAGTTGCCGCCGCGCCGGTATGCAGGTAACGGATTTTTACCACTGCTTGAATGGGCATGGCAGGTTCGGGAATGGAAACCCAGTTAACGCCACTCACGGTGAGAGCGTCCGCAAGCAAGTCCTGCCGGCTGCCAACGATGACACGGTTGGCGGCGGTATCGATATCGATCACGTAAAGAGGCGTTGGGGTGGCAATCCCCAGACCGTGACGCTGCCCGATGGTAAAGTGACTGATACCCTGATGTTTTGTCAGGATACGGCCGGTTTTATCCGTAATGTCACCTGTTGAGGACGCGCCGGTAGCGTACGTTTTTAAGAAGCGGCGGTAATCGTTATCCGGGATAAAGCAAATTTCCCGGCTTTCAGAAGATGCTGAAGGTAGCTCCAAATTTTTGGCGCGACTTCTGACCTCGTCTTTGTTCATAGCGCCCAGTGGGAACAGCGTGCCCGCTAATTGTGCCTGCGTTAATTGGTGGAGAAAATACGACTGGTCACGCTTGGCATCCATCCCTTTCCGCAGGACATACCTATGGTTTTCCAAGGCAACCCGCGCGTAATGGCCGGTGGCTAATTTTTCTGCACCCAATTCCCGCGCCTTGTCATACAACAACCCGAATTTAATAAAACGGTTGCAACGCACACAGGGGTTAGGGGTGCGCCCGTGCTCATACTGGCGGCAAAAATCGGCAATAATCGTCTCTTTGAAAAAAGATCGTAAATCGATGACGTAATGGGTGATCCCCAGTTTTTTGGCGACATTTTGCGCCAGAGAAGGCACTTTATCGGAAATGCTTTCCGCTTCCGGCACCACCAGCATGGTAATGCCGAACACCTCGTGTCCTTGTTCCAGCAATAAAGCGGCTGTTAGCGAAGAATCAACGCCCCCGCTCATGGCCACCGCGATTCGGCTCACGTAGTTTCGCTCCGCACCAGGTTGATCTTGCCCCAGGCTGCCATTTTATCCCCGATAATGACCGCAATGCCGCTAATATCGGGGACAATATTCACGGATTCAATGGCGCGTTGAATGTCATCCGCCGTCTGCACCAGGTTGCCCACCGCGGTGGCGGCGGCATCAGCCAGCGCGGCGGAAGGCGCGAGAATGATCGCCGCATCTGCTTTACCGAAACTAAGCGAATGTCCCACGGTACCGGAAGAAGTACAAACCCCCAGCGGAGTGTCCTGTGGTTCGATCTGGAGCGCCAGTTTGCCGCTATAGGGGGAATCACCCGCATAGATGCCGATAAGCCGTGTCTTTGCCAGTTTCAGGAAGATATCGCCGCCGTTTTCCACGATCACCTCGTCGGAATATTCCAGCAGCGCCCGCCCTACCACTTCCGCGAAAGCCCCCGCCACCGCCGCCATCGGCCCAACCCCGACTTTGGCCGTGGCTTCTGCCATCGTCCGGGCAATTTGCGGCGCGTCTTCACCGACCGGAAAGGGCGATAGTTCCGTGAGGAAACCCGGGTGACGGGCAATGTATTTTTCCAACAATTCGCGTTGTTTGAGCACGACTTCAAGGGCTTTTTTCTTGAGGTTTTTGCGGGCACGGATCAACAGATCGGTTTCTTTCACGGTGACATTGAAAGAAACCAGATCGGTATCCTTGCTCCAGTGACGGTAAAAACGCGGTTTATATCCAGGTTCTTTCATAACTGTTGTCTTTGTAAAATACTCATACCCTCCGCTCAGGCGAGGGAAGAGAAATTGTGTTTTTAGATAACAATTCTCCCTGTATCCCTCCTTACTGAGGAGGGAGGAAAAAGATGATGTTCGTGTTATTTGCCGTTATTCTTTTCCAGTTCTTTGAGACGTTCTTCCAGTTTGGACTGACGATCCATAACGATTCTCAGGGCATCGCTGACAGGATCGGGGAGTTTATCATGGTCGAGAATAAATTCGTGTTCGATTTTCTTTTCCACCACTTTACCCGGCACGCCCACCACCGTAACCCCCGGCGGCACCGGTTTATTGACTACCGAGTTTGCGCCCACGCGGGAATCATCGCCGATGGTGATCGGCCCGAGAATAATGGCTGCCGTGCCGATAACTACACGGTTGCCGATGGTCGGATGCCGTTTATGCTTCTGCAAACTGGTCCCGCCCAGCACGGCGCCGGTATACATCAGTACATCATCACCGATTTCCGAGGTCTCGCCAATGACGACCCCCATGCCGTGGTCGATGAAAAACCGCCGCCCAATGGTAGCGCCCGGGTGAATCTCAATCCCCGTCCAGAAACGTCCGCAGTGCGAGATCATGCGGCCTAACAGCTTCATTTTATGCGTCCAAAAAAAATGGGCGCAGCGGTAATTCCAGACAGCGTGCAGGCCGGGATAACAGGTGAGCACCTCGATGACGCTGCGCGCCGCCGGGTCCTCTCTGAAAACCGTTCTTATATCTTCCCGCATCCTGCTGAACATGCTCGCCTCCAAATATCCGGTATCCCACTATTATACCTAGTCCTGGAACAGCCAGCTACTCAGATAGCGCTCCCCGGTATCCGGCACGATGGCGACGATCGTTTTCCCCTTGTTCTCGGGACGTTTGGCGAGCTGGATAGCCGCCCAAACCGCCGCTCCGGAGGAGATTCCCGCCAGAATGCCTTCGTCTTTCGCCAGGCGACGGGCAGTGGTTTTGGCATCATCGTCAGTGACGGTAATTATTTCGTCAATCAATTCCCGTTTCAAGACTTCAGGCACAAACCCCGCGCCGATGCCCTGTATCTTGTGAGGTCCGCGTGCGCCCCCGGACAAGACCGGTGAACTGGCCGGCTCAACCGCCACGGCTTTGAAACCGGGTTTCCGGGTTTTCAAT
>JAQTOJ010000123.1 GCA_028713395.1 Dehalococcoidales bacterium
GGGCGCCCGCTGTTCGCTGGCGGACGGTTGGGGCGGCAGTATGATCTCCACTGAATTACAGGACATCATGTTCGGCACGCCTTCGCCCTCCATCAGTCAGATCAACCTGGGCGTTTTGAAACAGGATGAAGTGAATATCATCGTGCACGGCCACGAACCCGCCCTGGCGGAAATGCTGGCTGTCGTAGCCAGTGACCCGGAAATGGTTGCCTACGCTAAATCCAAGGGCGCCAAAGGTATCAATCTCGCCGGGATGTGCTGCACTTCCAACGAGATTATGATGCGGCACGGTATCCCCATTGCCGGTAACTTCCTGCAGCAGGAACTGGCCATCATCACCGGCGCTGTCGATGCCATGATTGTTGACGTCCAGTGCATTATGCAGGGCTTAGCTGAAGTAGCCAAATGCTACCATACCAAACTGATTACCACGGATGAACGCGCCAAAATTCAGGGCGCCGTCCATATGCAGTTCGATGAAGCCAACGCCCTGGAATCCACCAAAGCCATTGTCAGAGCCGCTATCGATAATTATGTCAACCGCAAGGCTAACGTAGTGATTCCGCAGTATAAAACGGAACTGATTGCCGGGTTCAGCCACGAGACTATCAACTACTTACTCGGCGGCATGTTCCGCGCTTCCTACCGCCCGCTGAATGAAAACATTATCAACGGTAGAATCCGGGGGGTCGCCGGTGTCGTCGGTTGTAACAATGCCCGTGTCACGCACGATGACGTCCACCTGAAATTAGTCAAAGAACTGATTAAAAACGATGTGCTGGTGCTGTTGACCGGATGCGCCGCCATGAGCATTGCTAAAGCCGGCTTGATGGTGCCGGAAGGCGCCCAGTATGCCGGCGAAGGCTTGCGCTCGGTTTGCGAAGCCGTCGGCATCCCGCCCGTCCTGCACCTCGGAGCCTGTATCGATAACAGCCGTATCCTCGTTGCCGCCACCGCGATGGTCAAGGACGGCGGTCTGGGTGATGATATCTCCGACCTGCCCGCCTGCGGCGCTGCCCCGGAATGGATGAGCGAGAAAGCCATTGCCATCGGGCAGTATTTTGTCAGCTCGGGTGTTTACACGCTGTTCGGTGTCACCTGGCCGACCATCGGCAGCAAAGAAGTCACCGATTACTTGTTCAAGGATATGGAACAGAAGTACGGCGGCATGTGGGATTTTGAACTCGACCCTATCAAAATGGCAGAAAAAATGATCGCCCATATCGATAAGAAACGCAAAGCCCTCGGCATCGATAAAGCCAGAGAACGCGTGCTTTACGATATGGCCATGAGGAGGGACTTAACGTAAGCTCCCGGTTTTCAGTTTTCAGTCACCCTCACACCTCTGACGGCTGACCACTGATTGCTGATAGCTACTTAAGGGAGGAGAATGAAAGATGTCTAAAATAATCGCTTCAGCCGCCATTCGTGGCGCTCATAAAATAGTAGAACGCGCTGAGACCAAGTGGAAATGGGCCATGGATAAATGGGGCGCCAACGAACCTGTCGGTTTCCCCAATACCGCCTATTATCTGCCCATTATCTACGGCATGCTCGGTCATAAAGTGGAAAAACTCGGGGATATGGAAGCCGTCCTCAAGAAATGCCGTAAACTGCTGCCACCTCCCGTGAGAGAAATCCATCCGCTGCCTTACCTGGCGCCCGCTTTGGATGCCGGTATGGCCACCTTCTTCGCGGAAGAAATTATTGAAGCCATTCGCTATCTGGAAACCCCCAACTTCTATGTGCGCGGTGAGGATGTCACCCCGGATAACATCTGGTTGGGCGCCGCCGATGACGTTATCATGAGAAAACGCGGCGTGGAATTCGTGGATGGCACGGCTCCCGGTTTTGCCGCCATCCTGGGCGCGGCGCCCACCAAGGAAATAGCTGCCAGCATCGCTCACGAGTTGCAGAAGAAAAATCTCTATGTTTTCATGGCGGGGGAATATAACGGCAAGCGTTTTTCCGAACAGCTCGTAGAAGCCGGCACCCAGATCGGCTGGGGCGTCCGTTTGGTACCGTTCAGCCCGGATGTCTCCGGCACCGTCTTCGCCATGGGTTTCGCCACCCGCGCCGCCATGTCTTTCGGCGGTCTGGAACCGGGCGATTACCGCAAGATTCTGATTTATAACAAAGATAGAATTTTTGCCTTCGCTTTACCGATGGGTTATGTCACCGACGAGTGGTACGCCAATGCCGCCGGAGCCATTAACTGGGGCTTCCCGGTCATTGCCGATACCCCCATCCCGGAAGTCCTGCCCACCGGTCTCACCACCTACGAACATGTCGTCTCCAACATTCCCCACGACCAGATCGTCCAGAAAGCCATCGAGGTCCGCGGCTTAAAGGTCACCATGACGGAAATTCCCATTCCCGTCGCCTACGGTCCCGCCTTTGAGGGTGAAAGAGTCCGCGGCGATGACATCTACCTTGAAGCCGGCGGCGGTCGCACGCCCATGGTGGAATGGGTCACTTCCAAGCGCATGGATGAAGTGGAAGACGGCCGCGTTGAGGTCATCGGTCCGGAAATCACCGATGTCCCCGCTAAATCGACTCTCCCCATGGCCATTAATGTGGAAGTCGCCGGGCGGCAGTTCGAGTCCGACTACGAACCTATCCTGGAACGCCAGGTGCACCATTTGATCAACTACGCCCAGGGCGTCATGCACATCGGGCAGCGGGATATCGCCTGGCTGCGCGTCAGCAAACAGGCCGTGGAAAAGGGTTTCAAGCTCGCCCATATCGGCACGATTCTTCACGCCAAGCTGCATCAGGATTTTGGTAGAATTTTTGATAAATTACAGGTGAAAATCTACACGGATGAAGCCAAGGTTAAGCAAATAGTGGAAAAAGCCCGCGCCGCCTATGCGGAGCGCGATGCCCGTATTGAAGGTATGACCGATGAGACCACCGATATGTATTACTCCTGCACGCTCTGTCAGTCCTTCGCCCCCAGCCACGTCTGCGTCGTCAGCCCGGAGAGGACAGGTCTTTGCGGTTCCTATAACTGGATGGACTGCAAAGCTTCCTTCGAGATCAACCCCACCGGCCCCAACCAGCCGGTGCCCAAAGGTGAGGTCATCGATGCCAAACTGGGGCAATTCAAAGGTGTCAACGAATTCCTTTTCAAAGCCTCGCGCGGGAAGTTCGACCATTATAATTTCTACAGCTTGGTGAATGATCCTATGACTACCTGCGGCTGCTGCGAAGCCATTGCCGCGGTGTTGCCCATGTGCAACGGTATTATGACCGTCAACCGTGAATTTGCCGGTATGACCCCCAGCGGCATGAAATTCACCACCCTCGCCGGCACGATCGGCGGCGGTATCAGCACCCCCGGTTTTGTGGGTCACGGCAAATATAACATTACCCAGCGCAAATTCCTCAGCGGCGATGGCGGTCTTTTAAGAATCGTCTGGATGCCGAAAATGCTCAAAGAAGAAATCGGTGAAAGGTTTGCCCAGCGCGCCGCCGAAATGGGCGTGCCGGACCTGCTGGATAGGATCGCGGATGAAACTGTGGGCACCACCGAGGATGAAATACTACCTTTCCTCACGGAAAAAGATCATCCCGCCTTGAAAATGGACCCGATTATCGGATAAAAAATAAATAGCACTCAGCAATCAGCTTCGAGGTAAAGAAAAAGCTGAACGCTGACCACTGAAAGCTATAAGCTCGTTAGAAGGAGATAATTTAGATGGCGCTTACAGGAATACAGATCTTCAAACTGTTACCCAAAAGCAATTGCGGTAAATGCGGCGTGCCTACTTGCCTGGCTTTTGCCATGAATCTGGCCGCCGGTAAAGCGGAACTCACCGCTTGCCCCACCGTTTCCGAAGAAGCCAAGGCGATGCTGGCGGAAGCCTCCGCGCCCCCCATACGGCCGGTGACCATCGGCACGGGGGAAAAGGCTTTCAAAGTGGGCGGGGAAACGGTTTTGTTCCGCCACGAAAAGCGGTTTGAAAACCCCACCGGTATTGCCATCCTCGTCTCCGATGATATGACCGAGGCGGAGGTTGACAGCCGTGTAGCAAAATTCAATCTTTATACCTACGAGCGTGTCGGTCTCAAATTACGCGCCAATGCCATCGCCATAAAAAAGATGGGCGGTGACATCGCCAAATTCACCGCGCTCGTAAACAAAGTAGCCGCCGCCACCGATGGGGCTCTGATTTTGATGGCGAGCCAGCCGGAAGCTTTGGCCGCCGCTCTCAAAGGCATTGCCGCCCGTAAACCTTTGCTCTACGCCGCCACCAAAGCCAACGCCGAAGCGGTGGCCGCGCTGGCCAAAGAATTTAACTGCCCCGTCGCCGTCAAAGGCGCTAGCCTGGAAGAAGTGGCGGAACTGACCGCGCTGCTGGAAAAAGCCGGTGTCAAAGACATGGTGATCGATTCCGGCGCGCGCACCGTGAAACAGTTGCTCGCCGACCAGGTGCACATCCGCGCCTCTGCCCTGGTAAAGAAATTCCGCCCGCTCGGTTACCCCACCATCACTTTACCCTGTGAAATGACGTCTAATCCCATGAAAGAAGCCCTCATTGCCAGCATGCTGGTTTCCAAATACGCCGGGATCATCGTTCTTTCCGATATCCAGGGCGAGGTGCTCTTCCCGTTGCTGGTGGAACGTATGAACATCTTTACCGACCCACAGCGCCCGCTGGCGACCACTCCCGGTATTTACGAGATCAACAACCCCAATGAAAATTCGCCTATTTTGATCACCACCAACTTCTCGCTCACCTACTTCATTGTTTCCGGTGAAATAGAAGGCAGTAAGGTGCCCAGCTACCTGCTGATTATGGATACTGAAGGCTTGTCTGTCATGACCGCCTGGGCAGCCGGCAAATTCGTCGCTGACCTGATGGCGCAGTTCGTCAAGAAATCTGCCATCGAAGGCAAGGTCAAACACCGCAAACTGATTATCCCCGGTTATTCCGCTTCTGAAAGCGGCGGTCTGGAAGAAGACCTGTCCGGATGGGAAATTTTAGTCGGACCCAGAGAGGCCTCGCACCTACCCGCCTACTTGAAATCCTGGAAAGCGTAAAGGAGAAAAAATGATACTCATCGGTGAAAATCTCAACATTATGTCCAAGACACTCGGCCCGGCGATGAAAGAACGCGATGCCAAACCGATTCAGGAAATCGCCATCGCCCAGACGAAACAGGGCATGGACTATATCGATGTCAACATCGGACCCGCCCGCAAGGAAGGCGATAAATTCATGGAGTGGATGGTTAAAACCGTCCAGGAAGTCACCGATAAACCGCTCTCCCTGGATACCACAAACCCCCTCGCTATGGAAGCCGGGTTGAAAGTGCACAAAGGCCGGGCGCTCATCAATTCCATCTCTTTGGCGAGAATGGAAGAAGAATTGCCGCTGGTCACTAAATACGATTGCGATTTCATCGGGTTGCTTTGGGGGAGAGAAGGTCTCCCCCGTGACGCCAACGAACGCGGCGCCATCGCCGCCGAACTCCTTTACACCGCTAATGCCAAAGACATTAAAAACGAGCAGATCTGGTTCGACCCGATTGTCACCCCGGCGGTGAACATCGAATCCAATCACGTCAAACCCTGCCTGGAATTCATGGGCATGTTGCCTGACCTGGCGCCCGGCTCCGGTTCCGCCGTCGGTCTCTCCAACGTCTCTAACGGCGCCCCGAACAATCTCCGGGCTTACCTGAACCGCACTTATTTGATGATGTTGATGAAATACAATATCCATTCCGCCATCGTAGACGCCTTCGATCAGGAACTCATCGATATCGCCCGCGGCCGTAAACCCGCCCTCGTCAAACTGGTGCACCGCGTCATGGATGGAGAGGTCGTGGAGGTCTCCAAATTGAACACGGAAGAGGCCAAGTACGCCAAGACCGTCAAAGTCCTGCTCGGGATTTCGCTCTATTCCCATTCCTGGCTGGACTAAATATTTCTGATAAATTAATTAATGGCTGTTGTAAAATGAGATATAATTTCAATTACAACAGCCATTTTAGTTATTTACCATCGATCCCCGCGCAAGTGCAGAAACGTCAAGAGTATTGATAATATAAGTGAATATTCACCATGGATTTTTCCCTCCCTTTAGGTAAAGGGAGGTCAGGA
>JAQTOJ010000124.1 GCA_028713395.1 Dehalococcoidales bacterium
GGCGATCACCTCGCCCTTGACCGAGCGTTTCATATCCGTCACTTCTTCCGGACGTTCGCCGATCAGGCAGACCATGAGGTGAATATCTTCGTAATTGGTGCTGATGGCATTGGCGATCTGTTTCAGGAGCATCGTCTTGCCGGCTTTGGGCGGCGAGACGATCAAGCCGCGCTGGCCGCGTCCCACCGGGGCAATGAGATTGATGAGACGGGTAGATAAACTGTTACCCGGTATTTCCATGTTGATCAGTTTATCCGGGAAAGTGGGGGTCAAAGAACCGAAGGGCGGACGGCTTCTGGCTGTATCCGGATTTAATCCGTTGACGCCTTCGATACGTAAAAGGCTGATATATTTTTCCCCGACGCGGGCGGGTCTGCCCTGCCCCATGACCATATCGCCCAGGCGCAGGCCGAAACGCCGGATTTGGGATTGCGAGACGTAAATATCGGAAGGACTGGGTAAGAGCGTGCTCTGCCGTAAGAAACCATAACCATCCGTCATGATTTCCAGTATGCCGCCGCAGGTGGTGGTATTCTGCTGCGGGGTTTCCGCCGCGGTGATTTTCTTGATCAGTTCGGGTTTTTCCAACCCGGCATAATCCGCGACCTCCATTTCCTTGGCGATGTCCAGCAGCTCTTCTCTGGTCTTGCTTTCTAATAAATTGAGATCCATTGTCGTCCTCCCGGAACTAGCGATGTTTTTGTTGTTGATATAGCAAAAGATATAAAAACGGTTGGTGAATAGCTGTAAGGGTGAATAGTAAAAAACCGTAGGAACACTAAGATGGGAAATGCTTTGTCTGTAAAGCTATTATAACATCTTCTTACTCATTTTTGCGAAAGTTTCTTCCAATCGCTCATAAAGCGGCTCACGCCGGCATCGGTGAGCGGGTGATTGATCATTTGTAAAAGCACATTATAAGGCACGGTGGCAATATGCGCCCCGATCTTGGCGGCGGCTACGCAATGCATGGGATGACGGACACTGGCGGCGATGACCTGGGTGTTGAAACCGTGCTGTTTGTATATCTCCACAATGTCCTTGACCAGCGTCATACCGTCCTCGCCGATATCATCCAGCCGCCCGATGAAGGGACTGCAATAAGCCGCGCCCGCCAGCGCGGCCAATAATGCCTGATTCGCCGAGAAAATGAGCGTCAGATTCACGGCAATGCCCTCCCGGCTCACCACTGCAGTCGCCTCAAGACCGGCGGCGGTGCAGGGGATTTTAATGACCACATTGGATGCCCACTTGGCTTTGACACGGGCTTCCTCGATCATCCCTTTGGCATCCTCGGCGATGACCTCCACCGAGATCGGGCCTTCCACTATGACGCAGATAGTTTTGATTACCGACTGATAATCCGCATTCCCTTCTTTTGAGATCAAACTGGGGTTAGTCGTCACGCCGCTGATCACGCCCAGTTTTGCAGCCTGTTTGATCTGATCTATATTAGCGGTATCTAAAAAGATGCGCATATCAGCCCCTTTTGAGCGGTATTTTCGAGACATTTAGTCTTCAGCGGTAAATAAAAATGTTTCGGTAACATTTTAGGTTGTTAAAGGTAAAGCCGGTTGCGCGCCTTCCCGGAGGACATTCTTGGCAGCGCCGATGAAATCCCGGAACAGGGGGTGCGGCCGGTTGGGGCGTGAACCGAATTCGGGATGGAACTGGCAGCCCAGCATCCAGGGGTGACCTTTGACCTCGGAGATTTCCACCAGGTTGCCGTCCGGCGAAAGCCCGCTCAAGACCAGCCCCTTTTCCTGCAGCATTTGACGGTAACTGTTGTTCAGTTCAAAGCGGTGACGGTGGCGTTCCTGTATGGTTTCCACGCCATAGGCTTTCGCCGCCAGCGTGCCGGGCACCAGTTTACACGGGTAATTGCCCAGACGCATTGTGCCACCCTTGGTCGCTACGGTTTTTTGTTCCAGCATGATATCGATCACCGGATATTGCGTCTTGGGGTTGAACTCCGTGGAATTCGGCTGGTTGGATTTGAGCGCCTGCCGGGCGAATTCAATGACCATGACCTGCATCCCCAGGCACAACCCGAGGTAGGGAATGTTACGTTCTCGGGCATAGCGTACCGTGTTGATCATGCCTTCAATGCCGCGGTCTCCGAAGCCGCCGGGCACGATAATACCCTGCGCATCACGGAGGCACCCTTCCAAATCACTGATCTTATCCAGTTGTTCTGATTGCACCCAGCTTAACTGTAATTCGCGGTCATGGAAAAGCGCCGCGTGTTTCAAAGACTCCCTCACGGAATAGTAGGAATCGGTCAGTTCTACGTATTTACCCACCAGACAAATCTTCACCGGTTCATGGGGCTGCTTCAGTCGGTTGATCATCCCGCGCCACTCGGTCAGGTCATCGTGTTGGGGACTGAGCGAAAGACGTTCGATAATGAGTTTGCCGATGCCGTGTTCTTCAAGCACCAGCGGCACTTCATAAACCGTAGAGACAGTCTCCAGCGGAATGACGGCTTCTTTATCCACATCGCAAAAGAGCGAAATCTTATCCTGTATATTGGCGGGAATGGGGTAATCCGAGCGGCAGATAATAACATCCGGCTGGATACCGATACGGCGCAGTTCGTTGACGCTGTGCTGGGTGGGTTTGGTCTTGAGTTCTTGTGAGGCTTGTAAATAAGGCAGCAAAGTGACGTGTATGTAAAGGACATTATCTTTGCCGGCATCTTTACGCATCTGGCGGATGGCTTCGAGGAAGGGCAAACCTTCAATATCCCCTACCGTGCCGCCGACCTCTATCAAAATGACATCCGCCTTGGAGGTTTCGGCCAATTTCTTAAAGCGGGTCTTGATTTCGTTGGTGACGTGAGGCACCACCTGAATTGTCCCCCCCAGAAAATCGCCGCGTCTTTCTTTGGCGATGACAGAACTGTAAATCTGGCCGGAGGTGATATTGGAATTCTGCGTGAGGTTGATATCGATAAAGCGTTCGTAGTTGCCAAGGTCGAGATCCGTTTCCGCGCCGTCCTGGGTGACGAAAACCTCGCCGTGCTGGTAAGGGGACATCGTACCGGGGTCAACATTGAGGTAGGGATCGAGCTTCATGACGGAGACACTGATGCCGCGGCTTTTGAGAATGGTACCTATAGAAGCGACAGCGACACCTTTCCCTACGGAACTAACAACGCCACCGGTCACAAAAATGTATTTTGACATAAAAAGAAATCAAACTCTCAGGCTGGGAATTATTGTTTGAATAAAATGGAGGGAACTACTTGGCTAACTACTATATAAGTTACAAGATGCTTAAAGGGTTGTCAAGTACTCTTTGGTACGGGGCTTCCTGGTTTTGGTAGGTTTTTAGTTAGCGGTTTATCGCTAACTGTTCATGGCTGGCTGTAATCTGATATCGCAATGTTAACCTCTGCGCAGGTGGCACCCATTCAGCAGCTTGTCTGCTGTTCATCCCGTATGCAAATCGGGACCGGGATCCACAAGTATTGAAATCATTGTTATATTAGAAGCTTATCCTCAGCGAGTATAATATTACCTGTAGTTCCCTCCCTTCAAACTTGAAGGGAGGTTTAGGAGGGATTTGTCATAAATCTACTTCCATGCCTCCCCGCTCCTTGTGGGAGAGGACTAAGGTGAGGCGGTATATTGTCATCCCATAGGCATTCTAGATACTCGGGACTTGATACGGGTGATGACAGTGCCTCCTCTACCCCATTGCAAGATATGAACTACCAAAGCAATCTCTCTTGTGCAAATCGAGTTGCGAAGCCGTAAATAGAGCGCTGAGGGTGTGTCGTTGTGGAGAAAAACGCACTTGGTTCGATATCAACCTAACGCAATTAGTTCGCTTTTGTATTATTTCCACGGTATTTACACCGGCTGGCAGCCCTCACAAAAATAAATGCTCCCGCCCAGGTAGGCTTCTTTTTTAATGGTTGTCCCGCAAGCGGGGCACGGTTTGCCCAATGTATTCTTGCTTACTCTGGTTTGGTAGCCACCGGAATGACCGTAAAGACCGGTTTCGGTATCCCGGCCGCCATGGGCGGCCATCTCTTTGAGGGTAGTTTTTACCGCGCGGAAAAGCATCTCCCTTTCCTTGTCTGTCAGTAGTTTCACCTTGCGTTTGGGATGTATTTTTGCCTGGTAGAGAATATCCTGTAAAACGCCGTTGCCCAGTCCTGGAATACGCTGCTCGGTGGCCAGGCAGGCTTTTGCGCTGAGCCCCTGTACCTCCGGCGCAGCCAGCATCTGGGAGAAATAAGCGGCGGAGAAATCTGCCGTCAATGGCGAAGGTTTTTCCTGGGCGATCTTATAATATCGATTATCGAATTCCCCCTCACGGGCGCACCACAAACCGCCGTACATCTGCACCGCCGCGCTTAAAGCTTCGCCTTCTTGAAACTCAATGAGAAGCTGGTGTTTCTGAGGCCGCGGTGCATTTTTTGCGTGATAACGGAGATTCACTCCGTCCCCGAAGACCAAAATTACGTCCTCGACCTTGATTTCCACCATCGCTCCGTAACCGGTGGCTGGCCCCATAATTTTACCGAGCAACAATTCACCGTATCTCTGCGGATCGCCATTGAACCAGGAGAATTTATGCGGGCTGGCGGCGGCGATGACCCGCGAGATGCGTTTCCCCTTTACGGAATCATTGAGTTGCGCGGCCAAAGTAACGGCTTCTGGTAGTTCAATCATTTTAATCCTCTTGTTTATTGTAAATGGTCAGGTTTTTGATGCGATAATCTCAAATTCACATCTGTCGGCGCCACCCAGAATGGTGCATATCTTCTTGACCTCGACCGGCTTTTCAAAAACAGAGGTAAACACGTGTTCGTACCAGCCGGCGGAACAATGGCAATAGAGAGGGGCTAGTCCTCCCGTCTCTTTGGCGATGCCGCAGTAGCATTTTTCATAAATCCCTATTATGTTCCCATCTCTGATATGCAGTTTTCCGCCGCCAATACGCTGATCATTGAGCAACCTTAGAAATTCCGGCAAGTCTGTTGATTTGTTATGAATCGCTTTAGCCCGTAATATCGTCGCCGCGGAAATGCACTGATATCCGCAGGGTCGCATGACTCTGCTCACGGTCTCTGCTCCACTCACTTCTTCAAGAATATCCAGTATGGTTTTTACATCTGAGACGCCGCTGGTTTTCACAACGCGTTCGTAAACGTCATCACCGGCATTGATTTTGATGCTATTGAGTATGCGTTCGATTCTGGTTGTCACAATTGCCCCCGTATTTGTAGATGATTATACATCAAAACAAAAAGAGGCAGCATCGTTTTATATTTACCATCTGGAAACTGGCGTTCATTAGGATTACTTCAATGGGGAGAGCATTCTTCTTTACCACGTCATTCCATCGGAAGATGGAATCCAGAACGTATAAGTCAGACCGCAACGTTATTGAAGGAGTTTTAAGGTATACGGCAAGCACCCCCCCCCGTTAATTAAAATACGGATTTCTGGCTGTCATCAGGATGAAGTGATGCATTTTGGTGTAATATATGTTCATTCGGTAGGGATGTGAATATGGATAAATCGCTTTCCAAATGGGAATACTGGGGCATAGCCGTTATCTCAACTGTTGGGTCTCTGCTGCATTTCACCTTCGCGTGGCTGGGAAAGCTGGCTTTTGTGGGCATTTTCGCCGCCGTCAACGAAAGCGTTTGGGAGCATCTGAAAATCGCATTCTGGCCGATGTTTATCTACGCGATTATCGAATACGGCGTCCTGAAAAATTCCCGCCGGAATTTCTGGTTCGCCAAATCCATCGGCATCTTTGCCGTGCCGATTATCATCGTAGTTATTTTCTATTCATATACAGCGGTGATCGGGCATGAAATCCTGGCGGTGGATATCAGCAGTTTCATCGTCGCCATCGCGTTAGGCCAAATCATCAGCCGCAAGATAATTGCCGGAAAACAAACCCCGGGCTGGCTGAATTACGCCGGCATCGCGCTGATTTTGTTATATGCCATTTCGTTCGCCGTTTTTACGTTCTATCCGCCGCACCTGCCGCTGTTCCTGGACAGACCTACAGGCACATACGGGTTTCATTAG
>JAQTOJ010000125.1 GCA_028713395.1 Dehalococcoidales bacterium
TTTAAAGATATTCGTTGCTGTGCTGGAATTGGTATATAGCGCGAAATTGTGTGGCGCGCTGTCATTGTTGGTAAAGTTCATTGTCACAACCGCGCCTGCCGGCACCGTGATCGTTGTCTTGCTGAAGGCAAATCCCGCCGCCGTTAGATCGATTGTAATGTTCTGTGCCGCTGTAGTAGTAGTAGTCGTAGTTGTCGTCGTCGTGCTCGTCGGTGTAGTTGTGGTGGTTGTAGTACTCGTTGGTGTGGTCGTCGTGGTAGTTGTAGGCGTTGAAGTGTTGGTCGTAGTGGTCGCCGTTGTGGTGGAAGTCGGCGTAGTTGTAGTCGTCGGAGTAGTTGACGAGGTCGTTGTGGTTGTCGTGGAACTTGTAGCGGTGGTCGTTGGCGTGGTTGTCTTTTTCGTACATGAAGCTGAGAATAATGAGATTACGATAACACTGATAATCCCTAAAGCTATGATTTTGCCTGGCGTTTTCCCTTTTGTATTCATTTTTCTCCCTTGTTAACAGTGCTTTACTAAAGGTGGAATAATGAAATTCTAAGCGTCCGTCACAATGGAATATGTGAGTAAAATCACAAAAGGCTGGCGATATATACTATAAAAGAAAAGCTTTATAGTTTTGTAATGTCCACGAGTGAGTATGTTAATTTCCGTAGTTGTGATTTGGAGAATTTGATATTGTTCAGGACTTCACTTTCGTGAGGACAAGTTAATGATTTATTATCCCAGTATGATGTTATCTATCAACCGCGGCTTGCCTATTTTCACCGCCAGTGAAACCAGCGCCTGTCCTTTGATTATCTTCAGTTCGTTGAGTGTGCCGGTATCCGCGATGCTGACGTAATCGATCTGTCCCTGCGGCTCGGTCTTGAGCAGCGCGATCATCGCCGCACGGATTTTATCGGCGTCTCTCTCCCCTTTGTCATACATTTCCTTCGCCAACATCAATGATTTGCGCAAAACTGGCGCGGCTTGGCGTTGTTCCGGTGTCAAATAGGTATTACGGCTGCTCATCGCCAGACCGTCCGGCTCTCTGACGGTTGGACAAGCGATGACCTGCAAATTCATATTCAAGTCTTTGACCATTTTCATGATGACCAGCAGTTGCTGGGCGTCTTTCTGCCCGAAGTAAGCGTTATCCGGCATAACGATATTGAAGAGTTTATTCACCACGGTCGTCACGCCCTTGAAATGGGTGGGTCGGGAATCGCCTTCCAGGTGTTTCTGCAGCTTTTCCACCTCTACCCAGGTATCGTAGCCTTCAGGATACATTTCCGCCGCCGAAGGTATGAATACAACATCGGTGCCGGCTTTCTCCAACATGGCTAAATCACGGGGAATATCACGGGGATAACTGGCAAGGTCTTCTTTCGGACCGAACTGGGTGGGATTCACGAAAATGCTCACCGCCACGGTTTTGTTGGCGGCTTTCGCCTGTTTTACCAGCAAAATGTGCCCCTCGTGTAGATAGCCCATTGTCGGCACGAATCCCAGCGGTCGCGGTAAATTCAGCGCTTTGAATTCATGAATGGTCTGGACTACCTTCATTTCAAGTTAGCCTTGACGGCATCCAGCACGCTGTTATCAATGATGTAACTGTTATCTTTGGTCGGGAACGTCCCGGCTTTTACTTCATCCAGATAGGTTTTCAACGCCTGTTCCATGATTTCCGCCAGTTTGGCATATTGCTTGGCATGTTTCGGCAGGAAATCTGAAAGCCCGAGGGTATCGTAGATCACCTGCACCTGTCCGTCGCAAGTTGCGCCTGCCCCAATCCCGATGGTAGGGATGCCGACCTGTTGCGTGACCAATGCGGCCAATCTTGCCGGCACCGCTTCCAGTACTACGGCAAAAGCCCCCGCTTGTTCGAGCGCTTTGGCATCGTCCAGTAATTTTTCGGCCACGTCCAGCTTTTTACCCTGTACGAGGTGTCCGCCCAGTTGATTGACAGACTGCGGCGTCAGGCCGATATGCCCCATGACCGGGATGCCGCATTCTACGATGCGTTTTACTTTATCGGCCACGGTCACACCGCCCTCCAGTTTCACCGCTTGCGTGCCGGCTTCTTGGATAAAACGCCCCGCGTTTCTCAGCGCGTCTTCGGTGGAAACGTGATAGGACATGAAAGGCATATCCCCCACGATAAGGGCGTGTTCGCTGCCGCGGACTACAGCTTTGCAGTGATGGATCATGACATCCATGGTTACCGGTAGGGTATTTTCGTAACCCAACACGGCCATTCCCAAACTGTCCCCCACGAGGATTAAAGGGATACCGGCTTTATCTACCATTTTGGCGGTAGCGTAGTCGTAGGCGGTGATCATGGTGATTTTTTCACCACGACTTTTCATTTCTTTTACGTCATTGATGGTAACGCGTTTGGTTTGTGGAGCCATGTCACACCTCCTTTAGGAAAGTGCTCTTTCAATAACTCCCTTGGTGGCGGTGATGCGGTTCTTGTTATCGACGTACACCAGTTGAGGATGGAAGTTCTTGAGTTCTTCTTCCTGGTAATCGGCGTAAGTCAGGATGATTACAATATCTCCCCGGTTGACCAGTCTGGCGGCGGCGCCGTTCAAACAAATCTCGCCGGCTTCGCCTTCGATGGCGTAAGTGGTCAGCCGTGATCCGTTGTTCACATCCAGCACATGTACCTGTTCGTAAGGCAGGATATTGGCGGCCTGCATCAACTTCCTATCGATCGTGATGCTGCCTTCATAATTGATATTGGCGTCCGTCACCGTTGCCCGGTGGATTTTACTCTTGAGCATGACTCTCATCTTGTCCCTCCGTGAATGTCTGTGTTTTATTTAGTCGTCGTGGTAGTCGTGGTATCAGTGGCTATTTTTTTGCCTTGCAGCACATTTTGCATCAATATCCCGTTGCTGCCATTGAACCATGCTTTGCCGATATAGACATTGGCTTTGAAGAAGATTGCATAGTATTCGGTTTTGCCTTTTTCCGGGTTGAAATATATTACCTGGTAGTCTCCGGTTTTACCTGCTGCGAAACCGCCTTCCGGTACCTTCACTGCCCAGGAACCGGCTGCGTTCAATGAGGCAGTCGTGGCCTGATACAGGACATAGCTATCTTTCAAGGCCGGTTTCATCAGGGCATTAACCTGGTCAAGTGTCATATTCTCGGTGATCAGTTTATCCAGGTCCAGTTGTTTTGATACGGGAGCCTTGGGTGTCCCGCTGCAACCGACCAACAGACTTGTGATGAGTACCAGTGCCGTGAGTCCCAGTGCCAGGACTTTTTTCATGGAGTGCCTCCTTTTATATTTTCCGGTTATTTACAAGACGGGCAGGGCGTCGCTTTCGGCGGTGGTTTTATCTTCCATTAACCGCCGGGTAAAGGCGGCTTTTAATAGTGTGCGCAGTTCGGCGGCTTTATTGGCATCGATTTTGCCTTTAGCTAAGGCGATGGGTATGGTCTGTAAACCGAGTTCGCAATAGGTAGAAAGGACATCCGGCGCTTCGCGTTTCAGGGCGATTAAATGCTTTTGGACGGTTCCGGTATCGCCGCGGGCGATCGGCCCGGTGAGAGCCTGGGGAATGTGGACGTTATCGATGTTATTCAGTGTGCCGCGGATCAGCGGTAAAAGGGCTTTGGTCGCCTGTTCGCGGGGAATTCCGAAGGTTTCCCAGAGGTCGTCGGCCAGTTTGACCAGTGTCACCAGATAGTTGCAGGCCATGACGGCGGCGGCGTGGTAAACGACCTTGTCCGCGGCGCTTAATTCTATCCACTCGCCTTTCAAAGCGGTGGTCATTTCTTTCAGTGTGGCTTTGAGCAGTCCTTCAGCTTCGATGGCGAAGGTCGTGCCGGGGAGATTTTCCAGCGCGTGTTTTACGCTGGCAAAGGTCTGTAGAGGGTGGAAAGCGCCGGTGGCAGCGCCCATTAGTTTCGCGGGGATGAGTATTTCGGTAGAATCGGCGCCGCTGCAGTGTATCACAGATTGGTTCGGGCGCCACTTGATTTCATTGACAATGGTGGGAATCACGGCATCAGGGGTGGTGATAAAAATCATGTCCGCCGCATCGGCCGTAGCCTGGGCGGTGTCATAGACAAGACAACCCTTGCAAGCCTGCGCCAGCCTTTCGGCGGAAGCGCGGGTGCGGCTGTTCACGGCCACGATAGTATAACCCTGTTCGCTGAGCCGGGTTGCTAAGGCGGTGCCGACGGTGCCTGCTCCGATAAATCCTATCTTCATCATTTCATCAAACCTCCGGGAAAAATAAATGCCCTCTCGGACGCAGCCAAAAAGGGCATTTGATAATTCCTTCTTATTTGCCGTCTCGGTCGATCCGATCCAAGCGACCTAATTTTTTCAGGTTCGATTTTCGCGAAGGTGCGCACCAAAGTTGGTGGTTTCGTCTACCTTCAATCTGATACTAACATCGGCTACGAGGCTTGTCAATAGGTGTTACCAACCATGCCAGACAGGCGCTATTACCGAAGAGGTTAATTTTTTGTAAATATTACACATTTTACCATTCTACATTCTGCTATAATTGTGGCAGAGAATACCTCCCGTGGAGCGGTGCATGAGAGAAGCTCTGCTTTACGAAAAACTTTCCGGGGCGAGAGTACGCTGCGGCATTTGCCAGTGGCGTTGCATCATTCTGCCCGATCAAACCGGCGTCTGCCGCATGTACCGCAACCTTCAGGGTACGCTGCAGAATCTCAATTACTCGCTTGCTTCATCTCTGGCTGTCGACCCCATTGAAAAAAAACCGCTCTTTCATTTTTACCCTGGCACCAAAGTGTTCTCGCTTGGTGGCTGGGGTTGTAATTTCCATTGTGCGGACTGCCAGAACTGGGAGATTTCCATGGTCGAAGATGTCATGAGCGGTGCCCGTGTTGTTACACCGGAACAAGCCGTGCAATTGGCTAAACAATATGATTGCGCCGGCATGGCCTGGACGTACAATGAACCCTCGATGTGGTTTGAATACACGCTGGATTCTGCCCGACTCGCCAAGAAAGCCGGACTTTATACAGTCTATGTGACCAACGGTTACCTTTCCTCCGAAGCGCTGGATATGATTGGACCGTACCTGGATGCCTGGCGGGTGGATGTCAAGGGCTTTACCGATGGTTTTTATCAGCAGCTGGCGAAAATCCCGCATTGGCGAGGTATCCTAGAAGTAGCGGAGCGCGCCCGGCATAAGTGGCATATGCACGTGGAAGTCGTCACGAATGTAATTCCTACCATGAATGATGACGATGACCAGCTTTCAGGGATCGCCGCTTGGATTGCGGCTAAACTGGGCGCCGACGTTCCCTGGCATGTCACCCGTTATCATCCGGCTTTTAAGATCAACCAGATTCCCGCTACACCACTTGCCACCATGGAACATGCCTACGCCTTGGGTAAACAAGCCGGATTGAAGTATGTGTATTTGGGAAATGTGTCGGGACATCCCAGCGAAAATACCGATTGTCCCGCGTGCGGACAGCCGGTGGTGAAACGGTTGGGTTATGAAACGCAGGTGACCGGTCTAAACGGTTCCTGCTGCCGCTTTTGCGGTACGGATTTAAATTTCCGGACCGGAGAAATTGGAGGTGAGGGAGATGAAGATTAGAGAATCCGCCGTCAGCGGTACGTTTTATCCGGCATCAAAAAGGGAACTGGAAATTATGCTCAAGACGTTTATCGTTCCCGGCGTCGCGCAGCCTGAGGTAATCGGGTGTTATCTGCCGCATGCCGGTTATGTTTATTCCGGTGCGGTCACGGGTGCAGCCATTTCCCGCCTGCCGCCTAAAGATACCTATATAGTCATGGGGCCGAGTCATACCGGGGCGGGTGAACCCTTTAGCCTGATGCCGGAAGGCAAGTGGCAAACCCCGCTTGGTGAAATAGAAATCGATGCTGTTCTGTCCAACTTGATCTTGAAAAACACCCGTTATCTCAAACCCGATGAAAAAGCCCACCTTCAAGAGCATGCCGTAGAGGTGCAGTTACCTTTTATTCAGTACCTCCAGCCGAAAGCAAAA
>JAQTOJ010000126.1 GCA_028713395.1 Dehalococcoidales bacterium
TTGGCGAATGCCAAATTGTTCATTCTGCACGGTTATCCAGGCGAAAGCTGGGCGGATGATTTGATCACGGCGGCGGATAACCCGTATTTGACCGTGGTCAAAGCTAATATCAATGGTAACTGGATGATACCCTCGGTGCAATCTGCGGCGGTGGATAAAGTATTGAGCGTGCTCAGTCAAGCCAATCCCGAGAATTTAACATTTTATCAACAAAATGCGAACGAATATAAAGCCCGTATCACCGCCAAAGAAACCGAAATAAAAAGCAAATTTGCCAAAGCGGGCGTTTCTACCATCAACGTGATTGCTTCAGCGCGGCAGGCGGATTTCCTGCAATGGGCGGGTTTTGATGTGGTGGCGAGCTTTAACAGTCCTCAGGAATTGACGCCGCAGCGGGTTCAGGAGTTAGTAGATTCCGGGAAGACGTCCAGGGTGACGCTGGTGGTCAATAATCTACAGGATGGACAGGATGCGGGTAAAGCCATTGCGCATGAAATCGGCGCGGCTAATCTGAATTTATCCAACTTTCCGGGCGGGTTCACGAATACCGCCACCTGGGAAAAAGCCATCGATTATAATGTGACCCTGCTGCTTAATGCCATCAAATAAAGAGGGTTAATGCCTGAAGCGGTCATTCATCTTGAAAACGCCGTGGTAGCCTACCGTGAGGGTATGGCCCTCCATCATGTATCTCTGCAAGTGAACCGCGGCGAATTCGTGGGGATTATCGGGCCGAACGGCGCCGGTAAAACCACCTTACTGACGGTGATCAACGGACTGGGGAAACTGCAAAGCGGTCTCGTTTCGGTGAACGGGGTGAACGTCTCCCGTCAAAACCATCATGAATTGCGCAAGAAGGTGGGGTACGTGGCCCAGATAGAACGCATCGACCCGCGCATGCCGATGTCGGTGCGTGATGTGGCAATGATCGGGCGTTACGGGGTGTTAGGACTTTTTCATGCCCCTCATAAAGCCGATTGGCAAATTGTGGACGAGGCACTGGAGATGGTCAATATGAGCCATCTGGCGAAACGTCCGATCGGGCACCTTTCCGGAGGCGAACAGCAGCGGGTGGCGATAGCACGGTGCCTGGCGCAGCAGCCGGAGATACTGTTACTCGACGAACCCACCGCCTCGCTCGATTGGAAGGCGCAAACCGATATTCTGGAGTTGGTCAGACATATCCACGAGCAGCGCGGGTTGACGACGCTTTTTGTCACCCACGACCTGGACGCGCTGCCGCACACCTGCGACCGCGTGGTCTTGATGAAAAACGGCGAGATTACCGGTGACGGTGCGCCGGACAAGTTGATCACCACGGTCAATCTCAGCCGTCTTTATGATCTACCGGCCGCACAGGTTGAAGAACGCCGCCCGCATATTCACGGGCAGGGAAAATAGATGGACCTATCGATTTTCGGGTATCAGTTCATGCAGCATGCCATCCTGGCGACGTTCCTGGGCGGTATCGCCTGTGCGGTCATCGGGGTATTCGTGATACTGCTGCATATGCCCTTCATTGGCGTGGCGATGTCTCACGCGGCGTTTGCGGGGGCTTTGTGCGGTCTCTGGCTGGGGTTCAGTCCGGTGTTGGGGGCGTTTATCTTCAGCCTGGTGACGGCGGCGGTGATCGGGCCGCTGGCGGACAGGGGGCAATTGAGCCCGGATACCTCGCTCGGGGTAATTTTTTCGCTCATGCTGGGCATCGCCTTTCTCATTATCGGTATCATGCCCTCGACGCGCTCGGAAGCTTTAGGGTTATTGTGGGGGAGCGTGCTCACAGTCACGAATATCGATCTTCTGCTGCTCGGTGTGGTTACGCTGGCGGTGGCGGGATTGGTAGGGGTCTTCTACAAGGAGATACAGGCGACGGTTTTCAACCGGCAAATAGCGCTGGCCGTAGGGCTGCCCGCCACAGTCATTTTGTACGGGATTCTGTTCATGACCGGGGCCACCGTGACCGTATCCTTGAATTCGATCGGCGGGTTACTGATTTTCAGCCTGATACTGAATCCGGCCGCGGCCGCTTACCAGTTGACGTATAACATGAAAAAAATGTTTCTGCTGGCGGCGTTATTCGGGGTGGCGGCGGGGTGGGCGGGACTCCTGCTTTCGTATCTGTTCAACCTGCCCAGCGGGGCGACCATCGTGATCACTTCGTCTTTGATATTCATGGTCTGCGCGGTGTTTTCTCCCAAACGCCGGGCGAAAAAAATGCCGGGCAAGCTGACGGAGGCGGGTTGATGCTGCGGGACTATTTCAATGAGAAAGCCGCCACCTGGGACAAAACCGCGGCGGAAAAAGACACTGCCAAGCTGTTAAAACTGGCGGCTGAGTTAAGCCTGAAAACCGGCGATACGGTGCTGGATGTCGGCACAGGCACGGGTGTGTTTTTGCCTTATATCCTGGAGAAGATAGGGGAAAATGGATTCGTTTACGCGCTGGACATTGCCGAGAAAATGCTGGCGCAGGCGAAGATGAAATACCCGAGGCCGAACATTAAATACATCTGCGGGAGCGTGGAGGAAATACCCTTAAACGACCGCGTCTGCGAGGCGGTGATCTGCTATTCCAGCTTTCCGCATTTCCAGGATAAAGCGCTGGCATTGCGTGAGATGAAGCGGGTATTGAAATCGGGCGGCGTTTTGTATATAGCGCACAGCTCCAACCGCGAACATATCAACCACATTCACAGCCGCATCGAGGCGGCAAGGCATGATTTGCTGCCGGATGCGATGGAGATGACGCAACTGTTGTTGAAGGCAGGGTTTACGGGCGTAAAGGTCAGTGAGACGCCGGAGAGCTATACGGCCAGCGGGAAAACAATCGGCTGATTCGTTTTGGAATTAACCGCCGTTTTTTATGATTTAAACGGGGGTTTTAGGCTCGAGGGGCGCGATAATTCCTTATTTGATTGTAAAAGTACGCCTGATTCGTTTGGCACAAAATCAGATTCCAGGGGAACAGGTGACGCGAGCGAGGAAAGCGCGGGAATCGTTTTGTTTAGAAAAAGCCGGACGAGGAACTTTTTCAGGTAAACAGTTTCTTCATCATTAAGGCGGTATTTGGTTTGCAGCCATGTGACGAGGAGCCGGACGGCGGCGGCGAGGGCGCGCCGGTTCACCGGGTGACGCTGGAGCACGGCGCGCAGTTTGAGGCGGATGACGGCAATTTCCGGGGCAACGTGTTCCCGGTTGACGATGTTCCAGTAGTCGCTGATTTCCGCAGGGCTGAGGGCGGTGGAATAGAAGCCGTGAACACGGGCATTTTGATTGCCGCGCTGGCCGCCGCGTTTTCTTTTGGTTTTCCGGTTTGTTTTTGAGAGCGATTCGTTTTGCATGGTATTTTTACGGGGTTTTGAGCGAAAGATTTTCCGATGCGGCGCGTTGGCATGATGTATGAGACGGGGCAGGCACATTGTAAGATAGCACGGGGCAAGAGGAATTGGCAATGGAGTTTTGACGCGGGGGTAATCGTAAATAGTTTAAGCTTGAAAAGGTGGGTTAACAGCAGCAAAGCTGCTGGTTACTATTTAGTTATTTGAATTTACGTTGCATCCACACACTGTTATGGGAGACAAAATACGCCAGTCCCGATTTGCATACGGGATGAACAGCAGACAAGCTGCTGAATGGGTGCCACTTGCGCGGGAATGGCGGAAGAGGAAGGTAGTTTATAACAAATCCCTCTGTATCTCCCCTTAAACTTAAGGGGAGACAAAATACGCTGGATCCCCGATCAGGTCTGGGATGGGAATGAATGAGACAACGGTTTAAGATTGCCGCGTCGTCCCGACTTTATCGGGACTCCTCGCAAAGGGGTGAGGGATCCCAGTCCCGATTTGCATACGGGATGAACAGCAGACAAGCTGCTGAATGGGTGCCACTTGCGCGGGAATGGCGGAAGAGCAACCAAAACAGAGGAGAACCAATAGAGGTAAATATTGCGCAGTGACAACGGATAGGGTATATTAACTTCCATAGACAAACACAGGTGGACAATGACGAAAAAAACAGTAACACAAATAAATGAAAAAGACAAAAGTAACAGATACGAGAAAACCGGGTATAAAAAATCTGCTGACCTGCTTAATTTTCACGTAGCAGAGACGAAAGCAGCGTATAACGCTCAAAAACCTTTTTCGGTATATTTCAATGATCCGGAACACTCCATCAGGCTTATTAAAGGTGATTGTATCGAGATATTGAAACTGGCAAAGGAAAATTCTGTTGATATGATTTTTGCCGATCCCCCGTATAACCTTTCGAACGGCGGCATTACCTGTCAGGCAGGGCGAATGGTTTCTGTCAACAAGGGTGAATGGGATAAATCAAAAGGGGTCGATACTGACCATGAGTTTACGATTGCGTGTCTCCCCACCTGATACATCAACGATTGAGGACAGAAACAATCATGCATCGCTTTCTTAACAAAGATTTGGTGGCAGGCTATAAAAGCGCCTCCCAGAAAATCAGAGTTTTAACCGAGGAGTGGGTTGGTAAGGAGATTTTTTGCCCATCTTGCGGCACTTGCATTAACAGATACGGGAACAACCGTCCAGTTGCCGACTTTTATTGTAGCGTCTGCAATGAAGATTATGAACTCAAGGGCAAGGGAAGAGGTTTTGGAAGTAAGATTGTTGACGGAGCTTTTAGGACAACCATTGAACGATTGAATAGTAACCTTAATCCCAATTTATTCCTGTTGGCTTACAACCCAAAGAATTTTGAAATCTTGAATTTCTGCGTCATACCGAAATATTTCTTTGTTCCCCAGATAATAGAAGAACGTAAACCACTCTCCAAAAATGCACGTAGACCTGGCTGGGTTGGCTGTAATATACTCCTGGATAATATTCCACAAACCGGTAGAATATTCTATATCAAAGATAAAGTCCTTATGCCCTATACAACCGTGCTGGCGAACTGGAAGAAGACACTGTTTTTAAAAGAAGAACCAAGAGTTAAAGAGCGTAGTTGGATAATCGACATTATGAATTGCATAGAAAAACTTGATCAGGAATTCTCACTTTCTGAGGTTTATAGTTTCGAAGATGAATTGCAGGGTAAACACGCTCGTAATTTCCATATTAGAGACAAGATCAGGCAACAACTGCAGATTTTGAGGGATGTTGGCTATTTGGAGTTTTTAGGACATGGAAGGTATAAAAAGGTATGATGCGAAAATATATTTTTCTTACAACTGAAGGCACGACGTTTCAACCGGATAGTACCAGTTCCGAACCTGATATTGAGAATATGCAAGTAATCGGCTTCGCTATCGGGAATACTGTTAAAGATGCTGCGATAAAGTTAACTGAACAAAATGAGTATTTAGCCGAAACGACCTTTGACGAAATCTTTGCAATTCAACTTGCAGATGACAACAGGGAATATATCTCCCTGAGAGAGATATTCCAGAGATCTGGTGGCGATTGATAAGCAAGGTTGGAAATTCGTCTGTTTAACCGATGGGCTAGGCTGGAAGGGAATGAAAAACCCTCTTCATGTCGGTATTGAAAACATAGGGTATGTTATCAACTCAAAGTTTTTAAGGGATGGCTTGCTCGAAAAGATAATAATACCTAGCTAATCAGGATCTATCCCGATTAATAAGCGTTCAAGTTGATAATACCTGGAGCTCAATAGAACGTGGAATTTTACCGGTTTTGATATAAATATCATATTCTTTGGTCATGAATAGAGAAATAGAATCATAACCCTGACGCAAAGCAAGCCGTTTCATTTTAGCATCAAGAGAAAAGCGTTTTTTGGTATTTGACATAGCATAACAAAAAAGTTATATTACTCATGCAGTGTGGAATATAGAGTATTACCAGTCAGGGACCGGCAGGTCGCCGGTAGAAGAGTTTATTGACTCACTGGATCCTAAATCAATGGCTAGCGTCGCCAGAGTTCTCGACTTGCTTGAGGAATTTGGCGTCAACCTGGGAATGCCGTA